>NZ_RZGQ01000370.1 GCF_003989735.1 Legionella sp. km772
AATTAACTAAAAATCAGATGAAAAGGCAATCTATTAAGCGGCTCAGAAAAAATGCTGGATGGGATGATTCTATTTTAACCACTATCTTATCTCAAAATTTTTCATGAGGTGACCCTGGGTTATAACAAAGGCCATCAATGAAAGCATGAAACGAAAAGCAGATGAGTTAAGCGAGGAGCCGTCTACTACTGAATGCCAACCCGTAGCCAAAAAACAAAAAATGTTGCCCATAGTCCTCCAACAAGCCATCACCAATTTGCAGCTCAAGCGCTATGAAAAAGCGGCACTTTTTCTTAATGCAGATCCGGATTTAACTATGCAGATAATTGATGGTTTAGCCCTCATGCCCAATTCTCTACCTTTTATAAGCTACCTCCACCATAATCAAAAACGCAATCTTGAACATCAAGCGCTGCTTGATAAAATTTTGTTGAATGAAAACTTTAGCGCTTATTTAAGCGGTAAAGAAGTAAGCAGCAGTTTAAAATGTTCTTTAGAGCAGTACACTGACTCCCGCGCACAGCTTAGCACAGAAGAAATTATGGTTTATCTCATGGATGCTTTAGCAAAAAATTATTATCAAATTATCCCCGCTTTGTGGGCTAACCAAACAGTTATTGCTTATTTGAAGGGCGAGCAAACGGTCATTTCAATAAGGACAAAAGAGGGAACGATAGAAGAGCATCATTGCACGCTTAGTCCTGAACAATGGGCAACCTACTTTAAAATGATTGTATTTTCTCAGCACCCCCTACTGCTCAAAGAGATGGAGGCTTCCTTTTACACTAGGTTCTCCGCATTGAATAATCAACAGATTAAAAATAAACTGGTTGAAGCTATTGAGCAGCACCGCTCAGACAACAATGAATTCTATTTAGAAATAGCTTTTAGTTATTATTTAAGCATTAAGAAATTTAATGCAGCCCATTTGCTTTTAATTAACTCTCACTCAAATTTTCTTTTAAAAATAGCCGAAAGCTTTCTTAATTACTCATGTTACGCACATAAACTTGTAGTTTGACTAAAAAGCATTAGAATTCCGCCCTTAATTTTAGGGAGGGAATTAAATGGATATGCTTGATCTTTATAGTGATTATTTGAT
>NZ_RZGQ01000371.1 GCF_003989735.1 Legionella sp. km772
GATAATTATTCTTGGAGTCCCTTTGTCTTTACGGGACTTGCGTTCATTGGGATGCAAACTCAATTGATTGAGTTGCCTGTAGACGCTGCTTTCACTAAGCTGATAATGTGTGGCCACTTCTTGAATAAGCTCTCGTCGCAATTTACCATGACAAGGTAAGTTGGTTATTTTCTCATCAAGACGAAATAATATTTCCAACGGAATTTTTTTCATTAAGGTGCATCCTTTGCAATGTAGCTGTTCTTCTGTAGCCAATGGTAAAGATTACCAATTGATGTTTTATAGCGTTTTGCAATAAAGACTTTTGATGAACCATTATTGAGCAAAGCAAAAATTTCTTCTTTATGCTGATCCAATTTGCTTTTACCGGGGCCTCTGGGGCGTCCCATAGGAAGGCCTTTTTGTTTTCGAGCACGTAATGCTTCTGCTGTTCTTTTTGAAATTAGGTCTCGTTCAATTTCACTTGCAATAGAAAACATCATTGCCATAATTTTGCTTTGAATGCTGTTATCTAAACGCCAATGCCCTTTAATGGCATATAAATTGATTTTTTTCTCAAGGCAAAGAGAAATAATTTCAATACATTCCAACATACTCCTGCCAAGTCTTGAAAACTCACTAACGACCAAATTCCCACCCTCTGAAAGGTCGTTAATAATTCTACCAAGCTCTCTTTTTTTCCAATGAATAGTTCCAGAAGCCTTTTCTTCCACAAAAAGAACTTTGCCCAAATTATTTTCATTGGCAAAAAATAATATATCGGACTTATTTTTATCTACCTCTTGCTCAGAGGTAGATACCCTGAGATAAGCATAGGTTTTTATGGTCAAAATTTGTTTCACTTCACGGGGTTTCAATATATACCTATATTATTACATTTTTATTGAAAAGAAAAAGATGATTTTTACTTTGATATTTATAGAATATTATCATACAAAATAAACGAACGTTTTTATTATATGGGGAAATAGTCATTCGCAAAATAATGTGAGTTCATCGAAATTTCATTCGCATTTTATTGCGAGTTCATTTGCAAAATATTGTGAGCCGAGCCGTTTCTGTTTGCGAGCACTAACA
>NZ_RZGQ01000372.1 GCF_003989735.1 Legionella sp. km772
GGAAAATCAAATAATCACTATAAAGATCAAGCATATCCATTTAATTCCCTCCCTAAAATTAAGGGCGGAATTCTAATGCTTTTTAGTCAAACTACAAGTTTATGTGCGTAACATGAGTTATGAAGTTGAGTTTCATGGGAATATAACACCGTATATTCGCCTTGATTTAAATATTCAAATTTTCCTAAGTTATTGTCTATATTATAATTATTCGTTAATTTGGGATCATTTGAGTCATGACCATGTACGTAATTTAAAGTGTAGTCACCAATTTTATCAGGCCGTTGAATTCGCTCTTCATTATAATGTCTATTCCACATGAGCATTTCAAAGGCAGCGTGCGGCTCTACATACCCCATATAACCGTTTTCCATCTGCTCACGCTCATACAAATAATGAACCGCATCAGCGTCAACGTAAGCTTGGAATAACTCATTAATAGAATCAATAGTTTGAGCTAATTGAAGAGCAGTGCCATCAGCATAAGGAAGACCTAATTTTTCAGCAACTAATTTAATGGTATTAATACCCACTGCAGCGTGGCTATATAAAGTAATGTTAGTTTGATCTTCATTTAAAGAATAAGAAATGGCTTTTAAAGAAGGTTTATAAGCACGATTAGCAAGTTGGATAACTTCTTCTCTACTGACTAAGCCTCTCTCAATTATTTCTTGAAGTTTTTCCAAAGAAGGAGCATGGCCTCCGCGTGAAAGCATGGGTGCATGAAAATTATCTTGCTTTTCATAGGCTTCAATAAATTCAATACTATGATTGGATACTAAAATTTCTACGGGTACTTTTTTCTGGTGTAATTTCTCAAGTACTTTTAGGGTAAAATAATCATTATTTCCTCTATCGGCGAGTTCGTCACCAATAAGGCGAATTTTAGTGTCTGGGTTAAATTCAATCTTATCTAGAAGCTGATTAAATGTGTCTAAATCGGCTTTATTTAACTCATGTTACGCACGGTCAATTTTAAGCTGCCATATTTTTAAGCTCCTGCCAAGCAATCTGGTTCGCTCTAAGAATCAATTTGTACTTAATAGCAAAGTGATTTAAATGAGTTTTTA
>NZ_RZGQ01000373.1 GCF_003989735.1 Legionella sp. km772
ATCAAATAATCACTATAAAGATCAAGCATATCCATTTAATTCCCTCCCTAAAATTAAGGGCGGAATTCTAATGCTTTTTAGTCAAACTACAAGTTTATGTGCGTAACATGAGTAACTTATCAAATTCTTGTTGAAAGCTAGCCAACTTCTCACTAGATTTAGTCGGCGGGGTTTTGAAAAAGCTAATTTTATCGTGTGGCCCCGTAAACACATTGGGTATGGCAAATAGGATCTTATCCAGTACATGCAGAAAACCTTTTACAAAACTAACTAAAGGATTTCCGCCCCCATACCAACTACCGCGGTGGTTTACAAACTCCTTATTGGCAGTTGTAACGGCACCATGTATCTCCTTTATAAACTCCTCAAGACTGGTAGGGCTTAGTTTTTGGCCAAAAAATTTAGTTTGTGCAGTGCTAAGCTCTTTATTTAATTGTACCGCGGCTTGTGCAACGAGCTTATAGCGAGAATCATATTCGGGGTTAGCTTCGGTTCCTTTTAAAATTAATTCATCAGTTTTTATTTTAAGTTCTTTACACAAAACTTCAAATTGTCTTTTAGCCTCATTTACTTGCAGACTTTTCCAAAAGGAGTCAGTCAGCTCAAGCGCAGTCAGATCATTCGTATGACGGGTAAAATGTTTTACGTCTTTGCCAATATAGGCATTAGGGCCTGTTGTATAAACCTGAGGAAATTTAGCCCATGAGGTATCTAAATTTTGATGGGACGGTAGAGGTTTCCCATGTTTTAAAATTTCTCCATCGCCAATATGTCCATGTACAAAATTAACTTTAATTCCTGAACTTGTTTCAGTAATGAGCTCATTCCCAACCACTCTATTCCAAACTAAACGCTGCAACGGCTGGGTGTCTGGGGGAACAGGGGAATAAGGATCTGCCGGTCCTTCATCATCAATTAGCTTACCTAAATCTTTACTAATGAACTCATGTTACGCACATAAACTTGTAGTTTGACTAAAAAGCATTAGAATTCCGCCCTTAATTTTAGGGAGGGAATTAAATGGATATGCTTGATCTTTATAGTGATTATTTGATT
>NZ_RZGQ01000374.1 GCF_003989735.1 Legionella sp. km772
ATGAATGCCATTTAATTGGATTGTTGCATCGCTTTTAACAACTCGTTCAAATGGCTCACGTAATAAAAGGCTGTACTGCTCATAAGCACAAATGCTTGTGTCCGCGTGCTGTGGTAAATTAGTTTTCCATACTTGATAACGACTCGCGTGTTGCGAACGATGTCTCATATTGCCCAGTTCAACCATGAAGCGATCTAAATAACCATTAGCCCCATTTAAATCAAATGGCTTATCAAATTGATATAAAGGTTCCACCTTGGATTTGATAGTTCGGTGATGGCGCTCTGACTTTCCTTTTGCCCGAGAGGTTGTTTTTCGACCTCCTTTCCCACGGGGTAAATGAGTTAAAATCTGGACTCCTAACTTTATCATTACCCGCGTAAAAAGTTTTGATTTTACAAAACTGGCATTGTCAGTGTAGATGAAGTCTGGAATACCATAGAGCTCCGGTTGGGAGTCGGATATTTTTGAGAACGCGCGATAAAGAAAATCAAGGGCTGTAAGGGTATCTTCACCTTCTGCCAAATAATAACGTGAATAGCTAAGCCCGCTTTTATCATCAACCACTGAGAATACGAAGAGCCGTCGTGGATCATCAGGGTGTTGAGATGGAAGACGATGCAGTTCAGATGGAGTAATATCAAATTGCCAACATTGATTACTGTAAGCAGCCTCAAAATGATTGACTACCGGCTCAGAACAAATATCTTCCGGAGAAATTAAATAATGATTTAGGTACTTGTTGATTGTTGAAACACGAAGTTTCCCTTTAGGGGCAGTAATAATACGCCCTTTTATTTTAACGCCATCTTCTTCAAGAAGCTTAATGCAACTCGCTGTAGAAATAAGATGCTTTTTGCTGTTCATAGAGCGTATTTTCATTGCTGCAATAAGCTGGCAATAGTGAAATAATTCTTCTTAGATAATTATTCTTGGAGTCCCTTTGTCTTTACGGGACTTGCGTTCATTGGGATGCAAACTCAATTGATTGAGTTGCCTGTAGACGCTGCTTTCACTAAGCTGATAATGTGTGGCCACTTCT
>NZ_RZGQ01000375.1 GCF_003989735.1 Legionella sp. km772
TCAAATAATCACTATAAAGATCAAGCATATCCATTTAATTCCCTCCCTAAAATTAAGGGCGGAATTCTAATGCTTTTTAGTCAAACTACAAGTTTATGTGCGTAACATGAGTTAATTATCTTTTTGGTCAACTCTCCAAAAATACCCTGAGTTTTGATTCGAGCTACGAACGAGGAGAGCCTGATGAGGCCTTAGCCGAATTTAGCCAAGAATTAGCTAATTTTTTTGCGCAACGTAAAGTTGAATTTAGTAAGCAATGGACGAGTGCAGGAAAAGAGGATTTGGATTTTTCCAAAACTTTACTGGCGTTGCTAGATAATCTTGCCTCGAAGGGAGATGTTGAAGCGAAAAAGAAACTGATAGCCGATTTGGAAATCCTTGCGCCTACTATCACCAATGTAAAACTTAAAAATTTAGTGGATAGGGGAATGATTAACTTAGGTTATGGCTCACTATCAAGTTTTTTAACCCAAGCTCAACTTACTGGGTTTAGTTTTTCCACCAGAGATAACATCGCCTTACAATATCAAAAGCTTGATGAAGCAAGAGGAGATGTACTAACCTTCGATGATGAAGAGGACGATGAACTCCTTAAAAATAAAGGAATTGAAGACGAGGATGATTTTGAAATCTTGGATATTGATGATAAGCATTTAGCTAGTGATATCTTACCGAGTAAGGACCTTGAGGCCCAAGTTAAATTAGCTCAATCCGAACAATTAGCTCATGTTGATGAGTTAAATGAAGAGGCGCGAAAAAAACTGGAGCAGGAAAATCCAAATCAAGCAACAATAAAGATTTGACTTTTGCTATTAAGAGCAAAATAATGACATTATGTTGTACACTATGCCATAAAATAAAAACCTCTAACAGCAGGAGACTTTATGCCTACGCCTATTTTTAAAATGGTTGATGCCTTAACTAACTCATGTTACGCACGGTCAATTTTAAGCTGCCATATTTTTAAGCTCCTGCCAAGCAATCTGGTTCGCTCTAAGAATCAATTTGTACTTAATAGCAAAGTGATTTAAATGAGTT
>NZ_RZGQ01000376.1 GCF_003989735.1 Legionella sp. km772
TTGGTGTTTCAAGAAAGCGAGGGCAGTGGCAAAGTCGTCATTGATGTGGCGCAAGGTTTTAACAGCCAATGGACAGGTGATTTTTCAAATATAGCTGGCGCAACAAGCCTGGATGATGGGGGTGGCAATACCAATGCTATTGTCGCTGATACAGCTTGTTCAAGTGATCCCAATAACTGCGCCGCCCAACGTTGCCGAAACCTCAGTGTTGACTGGTATCTTCCGGCAACAAATGAGCTGTCTGCAGTCCATGGCGCATTGTGTTCCAATCTTGCAATTCCCTGTAACTTTGGCGGGTTATCGTCCGCGTTCTACTGGAGTTCGTCGCAGCTCGGCGACGGCTTCTTCGCGTCGGGCGTGGTCTTCCCGTCGGGTTTCGTCGGCTTCGGCTCTAAGAACCTCGCTCAGCCTGTTCGGTGTGTCCGGGCTTTTACCCCTTAACCCCTTTATCCCTTTTCTTTTGAGGCAGCGTAGCTGCCTCATGATTTCTTTAAAGACGAATGATTTGGATTTTTATTAATGGCTTTCTATACGGAGTTACCGGTTTATAAGGACAGTTATCAGTTGGTTCTGAGAGTGTTTGAGGTAACCCGTGATTTTCCAAGAGAATATCGATACACACTGGGCCAGGATATGAAGCGCGATGCCCTTCATTTGCTTCGTTGTATTTACCGTGCGTAACATGAGTCATTAAGTTGTTTTATTAATAGATCATGCTCTAACGTTTGCTCTGTCAACGCATCAATAAACTGTTTCTGCTTTTCGTTTAACAAACTTAAGGGTTTTCCAAGATATTTTGCCATAGCTAATTTAGCTTCGATTGATGAGTTATATTGTTTCTTGCGCCCCAAAAATAAATGAGCATTAATATTTAAAGGTTCTTGGCAGGGTCACCTCATGAAAAATTTTGAGATAAGATAGTGGTTAAAATAGAATCATCCCATCCAGCATTTTTTCTGAGCCGCTTAATAGATTGCCTTTTCATCTGATTTTTAGTTAATTGA
>NZ_RZGQ01000038.1 GCF_003989735.1 Legionella sp. km772
TTTTGATTTTTTTGATGCAGTGTAATAATTTCGCTTTTTGGTCATTCTATTCCCCTCTTATATTAGAAGAATAGCTCTTAAAAATACCTTTTTTTCGTCTAAAAATCCGCGCCTATATCATTTACAATTAGCCACCCTATTTCGTTTTAACAGCAATTAAGTTATAAGTTAATTTTCTTAATAAAAAACAAACTGCTTTATTAAATTATGCTGTTACTTATCGACAATTACGATTCATTTACCTATAACCTAGTACAATATTTTCAAATTCTAGGGCAAGAGGTATTGGTACGCACTCATGATCAAATTAGTGTTGAAGAAATTAAACAATTAAATCCCAATTATCTCGTTATTTCTCCCGGGCCTAAAGCTCCCGATGATGCAGGGGTTTCTTTAGCCGCCATTAAGGAATTGCATCAAAAAATCCCTATCTTAGGTGTTTGCTTGGGCCACCAATGTTTGGCACAAGTATTCGGCGGCAAAGTTATTTCGGCACCCCAAATAATTCATGGAGGCACCTCCCCTATCCTGCATCACTATCAAGGTTTATTTAGAGGTCTTCCGAATTATTTCAACGCTACCCGATATCACTCCTTAGCCGTAGAAATAGACAGCCTTCCCACTTGTTTAGCAATAGATGCCTGGGCAGATGACACAATAATGGCAATTTCACATCGTCAATATCCGCTTTTTGGTCTACAATTCCATCCAGAAGCAATTTTAAGTGAACACGGTTTATCCTTACTAGAGAATTTTCTGCATTATGAAAGCCAATCAACTCTTTGAACTTCTGATTGAAAAAAACAATTTGAATTCAGAACAAATGCGTGCCGTCATCCTCAATTGTATGAATGGGCAATTTAATGATGCGCAAATTGCAACTTTTTTAGCATTAATGCGCATGAAAGGAGAGACAGCTAGCGAATTAAGCTCAGCGGCGGAAGTAATGCGCGAATTGGCCCATCCTATTTTTTTAGGTGACCATTTAATTGATATTGTAGGTACTGGCGGTGATGGTAAAAATACCTTTAATGTTTCCACGGCCAGTTCCTTTATTGTAGCTGCTGCAGGATATAAAGTGGCAAAACACGGCAACCGCTCTGTTTCTAGCCGAAGTGGCAGCGCTGATCTTTTAGAGCATGCAGGTTTTAATCTTAACCTTTCTGATGAACAACTGAAAGAATGTATAGAGCAATGCAATTTAGCCTTTTTATTTGCCCCGCATTATCATCCAGCTATGCAGCATGCACGACTTGCTCGTCAACAATTAGGTATTCGCACCTTATTTAATTTATTAGGCCCCTTAATTAATCCTGCTCAAGTAAAAAAACAAGTGGTAGGTGTTTTTGCCAATAAATGGCTAGAACCCTTAGCTCAAGTTTTAGCCCACTTAGGGAGCGAACGCGCTTTAATCGTTAGTTCATGCGATGGTTTAGATGAAATAAGTATTGTTGCGCCCAGCACCATTCTGGAGTACAAAGATGGCGCCTATCATTCTTGGGTGCTTGAGCCTAAAGAATATGGCTTAGCTCATTCAACCCTAGATGGACTCATTGTTGATTCACCACAAAAAAGTTTAACCATTATTGAATCAATATTGAATGGCAAAAAAGGAGCGGCTCGCGATATGGCTGTGCTCAATTCCGCCGCTGCTATTTATTGTGCCACAGACTCCTCCTTTGCCCAAGCCGTAGAAAAAGCACAAGACGCAATAGATAATGGCAAAGCAGCTTCAATTTTTAATAAACTGCGCGAGTTAACTTACTCGTTTAATAAATAGTTTTTGGGTAAAGAATAAATGAATAGTATATTAGATCGTATTGCAAAACATAAAAATCAAGAAGTAAATCTTGCAAAAAAAAATAAGCCGCTTACAGCTTTAAATCAGCAAAAAACTGAGCCAACAAGAAATTTTTCACAGGCATTAAAAGACACTAGCACTCCATCCATTATTGCAGAAATAAAAAAAGCGTCTCCTAGTAAAGGTATTATTCGTGAAGATTTTAATGTGGGCGAAATTGCTAAAATTTATGCTCAGCATGGTGCTCGCTGTTTATCCGTGTTAACTGATCAAGAGTTTTTTCAAGGCCACCCTGATTACCTCGCTCAAGCAAAAAAAGAATGCCGGCTTCCTGTTTTGCGCAAAGATTTTATTATCGATAGTTATCAAATTCACGAAAGTCGCGCCTTAGGGGCTGATTGTATTCTCCTTATTGTGGCCATGTTAGATGATAGCCAACTGCTGGATTTCTGCCAATTGGCACAGGAATTAAATATGGCTGTTTTAGTTGAAAGTCATACCAAAGAAGAATTGCAACGTGCATTAAAGCTCCCGACAACCTTGGTGGGAATTAACAATCGTAGCTTGCATACCTTTCATACAGATATTCAACTTAGCGTTGAACTTAAAGATCTTATTCCTGAGGATAAATTAATTATTACTGAAAGTGGCATACGTACCCGGGAAGATGTTTTATTCATGCAAGAGCAGGGCATAAATACCTTCCTGATTGGCGAGCATTTAATGAAGGCTAGGAATATTGGCGCAGCCTTGGATTCATTAATGGGTAATTAAGCTTTGTTTTACCACGTAACAATAATGAGAGTTTAACTGATGATGGTATTAATAACCGGGGCGGCAAGCGGCATTGGCTTAGCTTTAAGCCTTATTTGTTTACAAAAAGAATTTTCTGTAATTATGGTTGATAACAATGATGAAAAATTAAATGTCGAAGCTCGTCAGTTAAACAATCAATTCCCTAATCGGGTAATAAAAAAAACCTGTGATCTCACGCAAGCTGATGCAGTAAACACGCTTGCTCAAGAGCTTTATCAACAAATTTCCCATATTGATTGGATCTTTAATAATGCCGGTATTATTGGAAGCCTTGCACCTCTTTGGGAGTTAACCCCAGAACAGATTCAGCAAGTTTTTGCAGTTAATATTTTTGGCATGACTAATGTCATTCAAGCGTTTATGCCTTTTTTATTTAAACAGAGGCAACCATCCCACATCATTAATATGGCAAGTCTTTATGCCATCTGCACAAGTTCCCAAGTGGCCTCCTATTCCATGTCCAAACACGCCGTTCTTGCTTTATCGGAATCCCTGCATTTTGATTTGCAGCGCTTAGCTAAGCCAATAGCTGTTTCCGTGGTTTTACCTTCGTTCACTGACACCTCCCTCCTAACCCCCTCCTCAACGGACCCTGTTTCGCCTTTTCAACAGTCTTTAAATTTACTGATGGCTCATTCTCGCCCAACCATGGATGTTGCTAGCCAAATAATTGATGAGGTAGAGCAAAAAAAATTTTATATCTTTCCCGATAAAGAAGTAAAAGGCTATGCCGAAGAGAGGCTAAACGCAATGATTTCGCAAAATAACCCCCATCTTAATGCAATAGAGAAATTGATGACTTCATTAATTAAGCGCGATGAAAAAAGAAGAAAGAAATCGAGCTAAATTGGCCCTCTCCTATTCTTACAAGAGAAAGGGTACTCTTTAAATACTCTCGCCTATTTTTTTAAAGTTCTTCTCACCAAAGATAGCGCTTTGATAACGATAATATTTAAATTCTAGTAAATTATTACTCGGATCTTTAAGGAAAAAGGTATGGTGTTCTAGACGTGTATCGGCAAAGCGAATTTTGAGTGGGATTTCAAAATTCATCCCTCTCTTCTCTAGAGCTTCAATAAATGCTATAAACTCCGTTTTATCTAAAAACACCAACCCAAAATGACGAGGGTAAATACTTTTTTGTTCTTCAGGTAGGAAATCAATTTTATGCGCCACAATCTGATGGGATGCGAAATTTAAAATCAAAGCCTGCTCCGATTCTCGGCCCAATTGACAACCTAACTGCTCAACGTAAAAGGTTTTCGCTAAATTAATGTCATGAACCGGGAAAGCTAGATGGAATAAGACGTCCATATGGGGTATCCTTCATTTAACTATTTTAACATCTGTAATAATTCGCGTCTGAATAAATGATAGTCAACTTCTAAAGCATGGCGTCGATGCGATTTGAAACGATAATGTGGCTTATCCATTTCTTGTTTTACTTTTTCATGTAATTGCTTGGGTCTTGCTAAAGTACCGGCAATAATACGCGCAACAATTTTAGATTGATAATCGGCCAAAGGCCAAATACATCCCTGCGGCTGACATAAACCAATAAAATATAAACTTTCAAAATCCGGATGCATCATTTTCCGGTACAAGGGAACGCGTGTGGCATTGGAAAAATTAAGACGTTCTTCATGCGCAAAAAATGGGAAACTGATTTTATAACCGGTAGCAAAAATCACACTATCAAATTCCTGACAGCGGCCATTTACAAAATAGACTTTATTACCCGAAAAGCGCTCTACCCCAGGATTAGTTTGAATTTTACCATGGCGAATAGCATAAAGAAGTTCGGAGTTAATGGTGGGATGGATTTCTAAAGGGCCACAGTCAGGCTTCATTAATTGATATTTGGCATAGCGCCCTTGCAAAACGCGCACTACTATATTAATTAATTTTTGCCTTAATACAGCAGGAATCCATTGCACCTTGGCAACTGCAACATCGGTTGGTTTACCGAAAATAAATTTTGGAAAAATATGATAACCACGCCGCATACTAATGTGGGTAGACGCTGAAATTCGCGCCGTCTCTACTGCAATATCACACCCGGAGTTTCCACCACCAATTACTAAAACGCGTTTATCCTTAAAAGGAGCAGCTTTTTTGTATTGATGGGAATGCAGCAATTCCCCCTGAAACTCCCCAGGATATTCAGGAAGGTAAGGATCCCAATGATGGCCATTGGCAACTAATAAATAATCAAAAATTTCTTCATTATGGCCAGATTCATTCTCAAAAATTACCTGCCATTTATCATCTTCGAGTTGATTAATTTTAACTACATTAGTATTAAATCGGATGTATTTATTTAAATCGAAATGTTTGGCGTAAGCATTAAAATAAGTTAATAATTGCCGATGAGAAGGATAATCCGAATAATCATCTGGCATAGGAAAGTCTTCAAATTGCGACCAACGTTTCGAGCTAATAATATGAGTGGTTTCATAAACACTAGAGTGCTCATTTTGCTCATCATAAACCCAATTCCCACCAATTTGTTTGCTTTTTTCAAACACTGTAATATTAGTTAAACCCTGTTCTTGCAAGTTTTTCACGGCAGTGAGACCACTAGGCCCCGCACCAATTATACAAACTCGAGGGTTAAAGTTAGGCGTTTTTTCTCTTTCCATTTACCACTACCTTTTTTATTTTTTCTAATATCATTTCTTGCACAGTAGGATTTTTATCAATAGTGAAATGATTAACACCAACGCCTTTTAACTTAGTCACGTCGATATTCTCTATGTGTGTTTTAGCGGGATCTACCGCTCTTAATTTTAAGCCACTAAACATGGGCACATACCCTGATTTATAAAAATTAACTGCTTCGTGAACATTGGGTGGGACAATAGTCTGTGATACCGCATCAACGGTAATAAGCAAAGCCACTGGAATATTCAACTTATTTAAATTACGTGCCACTTTAATTTGCTCATTAGCACCGAGAGAATGGCCTACTAAAATGATCGGTCGAGGATCTTTTTGTTGGTGGTAGTTATCCGCAATAACGCGCGTTACATCACCTGCGTTATACCAGATGTTATTGTAGGCCGGTATATCATAGCGGGCAGCAACCGAATCTCTAAGTGTGATCATTCCTTTGCTAAAAAGCCCTAAACCACCCAACATGGTATGCACTTCGCCCTTATATTTTGCGTGCTTGTCTTCCACAACAACTGAATGAGTTTTAGTGTAATTATTGCGTGTACCGGATAAATTAACACAAGCGCTAATCAAGACAGGTAAACTGATTAATAGTAATATTCTAACGCTAAAAATATTTTGAAAAGCCTTATTGTTCATCTTGTTTTCAAAAGGAATCGACATGGGGATTTATGATAACTTATTATAACTTGCTTGCCCAGATAAAACGAGATAAGCTTTAAACTAGCATTTTTTTAAATTTATTTTCTATATAAAATAATCAAATAGTGAACGCTCTTAGTGTACCTGTAGGAAATCAACTTAAAGGAATTACGATTGATTCACAAAACAACTTATGGCTAGCCTCTTTTGGTAACGATACCGTCTATGAGCTCGATCCATCAGGTACTATCATTCATGCTGTAAATGGTGTGGGTGGTATCGAAGCACCCTGGGGCGTGCGAGTAGATAGCGATGACAATGTTTGGGTAGCTAACTTTACTGATTTTTTGACTATTAATCATTATTCAATCTCAGAAATTTGTGGGAGTAGACCAAGCAATTGTCCACCAGGGCTTACCACCGGCGATGCTATTACTCCAGTTGCTGGCTATACCTTACCCACTGGAGGTAGTCAGGTGTTATTGGCAAATGGCACTCCATTAAATGGACCTCATGGCCCTCCTTCTTATTTCCATTAATGCGTTTAACGCAAGTAATTCCTGATCGCGCCGGAAATATTTGGGCTGCAAATAATTGGAAGCCCATACCTTTTAGCTCCCATTTCGTCAATCCAGGCGGGGATGGTATGGTTGCGTTTATTGGTATAGGAAAACCAACTGAAGATGTACAATAGCCAAGCATCTGCTATAGTAGCGTTTTCGTTCTAACGTGCTTTACTATGCGTACATCTTTTCCTGTAGTTACCGTCAGTCAATTAAACCGCCATATCAAAAATTACTTAGAACAAGAAATTGGTGTGGTGTTTGTAGAAGGCGAAATCTCTAATCTAAGCCGGCCGTCTTCAGGACATTTATATTTCACTTTAAAAGATACGCAAGCCCAAATTCGTTGTGTTTTTTTTAAAAATCGTCACGTGCAGGCTATAGTAAATAAATTAAAAGATGGGCAGCATCTAATAGCTAGCGGTCGACTTAGCCTGTATGAAGCGCGAGGGGATTACCAACTTATTGTAGAAGAGTTGAAAGAGGCAGGCTTAGGCGAACTCTATCTCCAATTCGAAGCTTTAAAAAATAAATTAGCCGCTGAAGGATTATTTCATCCAGAACGAAAAAAAGCACTCCCTAAAATCCCTAAAATAATCGGTCTTATTACTTCCACGAGTGGCGCTGCCATACAAGATATTTTATCCACCTTAGGACGACGTTTTCCCTTAGCCCCAGTTTTTGTCTATCCTAGCGAAGTTCAAGGCGGCTCAGCGGCCGAGCAATTAATAAAAGCGCTCCAATATGCTAATGCGCATAACCACTGTGATGTGCTCATTTTAGCTCGTGGAGGTGGAAGTCTTGAAGATCTATGGGCTTTTAACCATGAATTATTAGCACGACATATAGCCAACAGCGCTATACCCGTCGTTTCGGGTGTAGGGCATGAAACTGATTTTACTATTGCTGACTTTGTCGCCGATTATCGGGCCGAAACACCAACAGCCGCAGCCACTGCAGTTACACCAAATCGAGATGATCTTCACCAGTTAATCAATAACCTCCGATCGCGTTTACAAATAGCTATACAAAGAGACATTCAAACCCAACAACAAAAGCTTGCTTATTTAACTAGTAAGTTAAGCTCGCCAAAGCAAGTGATCGCGGCTCAATGGCAGAGCATTGATTATTTAGAAAAGCAATTAATTTTATGGACAAGTCGTTTAATAAACCATAAGAAACAACACATTCAAGGGTTTACTAACCAATTACAGCTAAAAAATCCTCTTCATTATGTACAGCAAACCAAATTACGTCTTAATCAGCTCACAGAACAACTTACACAACAGTTCTATGTAAAGATAAATTTTCTTCGCTATCAATTAAATAATAATCTCTCAACCTTACATGCTGTTAGTCCCCTAGCAACCTTAGATAGAGGTTATTCGCTAACTACTCAACAAGGCAAAGTCCTCTATAATACAAAGATGCTAAAATTAGGTGAAACCGTAGACATTCGCTTGGCACAAGGCTCTTTAAAGTGCGAAATAATAAAAATTAATGATTAAGGGATATATAAATGTTTGAGGATTTGATAACCAGTATTACGCTAATAAAAATTCAAATACAATCTAACTTACCTATACTGGGCATTATTTTAGTTATTCCTTGGGCTATTTATCTCTTTAGCAGCTGTATTAGTAAGAAAATTTTATTATTAGGAATTATCCCACGACGTTTGATAGGATTGCCAGGGATTGTTTTTGCCCCCCTGCTGCATGCTAATTTTAATCATATTTTTTTTAATTCTATACCCTTAGTAGTGTTGAGCTGTTTTATACTTATCAACGGTCTTCATTATTATTTGATAGTGACCTTTCTCATTACTATATTGAGTGGAATCGCTATTTGGTGTTTTGCCAAAAATGGCTTGCATATTGGCGCCAGTGCACTAATAACTGGCTATTGGAGCTTTTTAGTAGTCAATATTTATCAGCGTACCACTCCAATTACTATTATTTTAGGCTTAATAAGCCTTTATTATTTTGCAGGTATATTTCTTGGTATTTTTCCTAAAGAAAAAGGCGTTTCCTGGCAAGGTCATTTATATGGCTTATTAGCAGGCATTGCCACCAGCTATATTGTGAAATTATATCCTCAACTCCTTATATAGAAGCTAATATTTTTTGCAACTCTGTGCTATCCTAAAACTAATAATACTTTTAGAGAATCAAGATGCTAATAATAAAAAGAATTTTTCTCACCAGTATATTGAGTCTACTTATTATGCCTGCATTTGCCGATAGTTGTTGCGCAAAAATGGGGGGGGCAAGTTATTGCGATTCATCTGCCGGTCGGGTTGTATGTAAGAATGGTTTTTATTCTGCTTGTTATTGTGAGCGCCATGCCGTTATGGACTTACAACTTTTAAAAGGTTGTTGTTTATGGCAAGGTGGTGTTTTACCTACCTTTGATCGAACCGGTTTAGTTGTTTGTAATGATGGCTCTATATCAGAAGAGTGTTCAACTGCAAATCCTTATGATCGCATCGGTTCGTTCTAGCTGTATTATTCAAGTCAAGGGGAGCCGCACTGAAGGCTCCACTAGTCATCAGCTTGAGTTTTCCATACTCAAATGAATCTCGTCTTTATCTTCTACTCTATTTTGCTGGGTTTTCTTATTATCAGCATATTTTTCAATAAACTCACCAAAGTTTAAGGCACTAAAAATGAGCAGTAAATAGCCAATGGGTGAATAGGATAAAATACTATCGAAAAACGCACCAATGCAAACTGCAGTAATAATACCGAATAACATAGATTTATCAGAAAGATTAAAGCAAGCAAACAATAAACTTCCCAAAAAGAGAAGCAGGAAAGAAAATCCAATAATTCCTTGCTCTGAAAGAGTCAACCAATATTGGCTGTGAGGCTCATTAAGCCATTTTCCCCACGTAAGTATGGGATTTAGGGAATAACTATAAGGGAAGGCTCCCGTTCCGATACCAATAAGAGGCTGGGTCATAAATAAACGGCGCGCATAATCATGAAATTGAAATCTAAAACCCAATGAGCTGTTGGCATTATCAGCATTTAAGGAATGAACATCGTTTGCAAGATTATGGATCCCTGTTTGCATTGTAGGGCTTAAAAAATAAGCGCCAATCATTAATGCACTCAAAAAAAACAATCCAAACAGCGCCTTTTTAAAAGGTAATTTTTGCAGGCATAATATGGCCATTACCACGAGATAAATAGCATAACCTGTTCGACCTGTATTAAGAAATAAGATTTGAAAGCTGGTGGAAGCTACTATAAAAAGATAGAGTACTTTAAGCCTTCCTTTATATTTAATGGCTTGTAATGCAGCGATATAGCAAGCTAAAGCCATCATAAAACCCGTGACGATGTGATTATAAAATAGCTTGTTCACATCATCGTTAGAATGAATGAAAACCACCCCTTTTGCTTTTAATAATGAAATCAGACAAGTGAACAGCATTGCGCCTAAATAAGCATTGATGCACCAAAGCCTTGTTTTAGGGTTAATAAACCCCACTGCAAGAATAGGTAAATAGAGTATTTTGGAGTATTTGCCAACCGTACTGATTTGCATTGCTAAGGGAGCTGGGCTCCATAAGCAAGCTAACGCAACGAATCCTACTAAAAAGAGTGCACTTCGTCCCCAATAAGTATTAAAGGTATAGGATAAGTATTGATTATAGGCTGGATTTATTAAAACGCTCAGCAAGGCTAAAATTAAAAAAACAGATCTCAGTGAGGGACTAAGCGGGGTAACAAATATAAACAGCGTGAATAATATGGGGGTTAAATAAACCCCTTTTTCTTGTAGCACTTGGAAATTCACAATTCAACCTCAGTATTAGTATTCAAGGCTGGTAAGTCATGGATATGATTATCAGTGTAGATTTGTTTAATACCCCGATAAAAAGTCCCTTGAGCGCTAAAAAGTGCAAATAAAAAGCCTAATTTTCCATCTAAAAAGCCACGTTGTAAGAGATAACAACGATTAAACATCCAAACTGTTGCAGCAAGTACACGGATAAAGCTGGGTTTTTTATTGTTAGCAATACGAATTTTGGCACTATAAGAGGAGTATTTATTTAATTTATATAAAACATGGCTAACATCCTGAAATGAATGATGCCTAATTGCATTTTTGATTTTTCCTAGTCGAGCACCCTCAGGTAAGATAATCTTTTCATGAACAATGTCCTTGCTAAAAGCTGCATTGGCCTTTTTAAATAAGCGGGCATGGCGTTTAGGACTGTAAGAATACTTTAAGGGCTGATTATAAAATACCATTTGAATTGGAAGGCGGTAAGCATCCGCTTTATTTGAGGCTATGGCTTCTTGGATCTCAAGCTGTAGCTCATCGCTTATGGATTCATCAGCATCAAGATTTAATACCCAATCGCCATTGGCATGTTCTAAGGCTCTTTGTTTTTGCACACCATAGCCGCGCCAATCCGTCAAAAAAACCTTATCCGTATAGCGTTTAGCAATTTCTACGGTTTTGTCGGTACTACCCGAATCTAAGACAATGATCTCGTCTGCAAAACGCACTGAATTGAGGCAACGACCAATATTCGCCTCTTCATTTTTGGCAATAATAATTACACTTAACATGCTTTCAACATCAGTAGCAAAAAGAGGAATTATAGCGAGAATAGAGCAAAATTGTAACTAGAGCATTTATTTTGGACGTTTTAAATAAATAAGGCCTGAACTCAGGCCTTATTATTAATAACTAGCTAATCTTATGCCAGATTAACACACCCCTTCACGATGATCATGACTATCAAAATGCAATTTACCATCTTTCACTTTGAGGGTTACGTGTCCGCCATGTGCTAATTTACCGAATAGCAGTTCATCTGCGAGAGGTTTTTTAACATTTTCTTGAATTAAGCGAGCCATTGGACGAGCTCCCATCGCTTTATCATAACCATGTTCAATTAACCATTCCCGCGCCGCTTTGTCTACGGCAAAGCTGACACCTTTATGATTTAATTGCTCATCTAATTCCATGATAAACTTATCAACAACTAAACCAATGGTTGCGTTATCTAGAGGTGCAAAATTTATAATCGCATCTAAACGGTTTCTAAATTCTGGACTAAATTGCTTTTTAATGACGTCCAAACCATCACTCGCATTATCCTGAATAGAAAACCCGATTGAATTACGAGCTATTTCGGTCGCCCCCGCATTACTAGTCATTACCAAAACAACATGTCTGAAGTCAGCTTGACGGCCATTAGTATCGGTTAAAGTACCATGGTCCATAATTTGTAATAATAAATTAAAGACATCGGGATGAGCTTTTTCAATTTCATCAAGCAATAGCACTGCATGAGGATTTTTAGTCACCGCTTCAGTTAATAATCCGCCTTGATCATAACCAACATAACCAGGAGGAGCACCTATTAAACGAGATACAGTATGCTTTTCCATGTATTCAGACATGTCAAAACGTAATAGCTCAATCCCTAAAACATTAGCTAGTTGACGAGTTACTTCCGTTTTACCCACACCGGTAGGACCTGCAAATAAGAAACAACCTACTGGTTTTTGAGGCTCTCTTAATCCAGAACGGCCTAACTTAATGGCTGAAGCTAAAGCAGTAATTGCTTGGTCTTGTCCGTATACAAGGAGTTTCAGATCGCGCTCTAAATTACGCAAGGTATCTTTATCACGAGCGGAGACTTTTTTAATTGGAATTCGTGCTATTTTGGCGACCACGCTTTCAATTTCACATACAGAAATGATTTTTTTGCGTTTAGTTGCATTTAATAAGTTTTGATAAGCTCCTGCTTCGTCCACCACATCAATGGCCTTATCAGGTAGAAAACGATCGTTTATGTATTTAGCAGATAAATCAGCTGCCGCCCTTAAAGAAGGAATAGAGAATTTCACCCCGTGGTGCTCTTCTAAACGACCTTTAAGCCCTTTTAATATTTCAAAAGTTTCATCAACAGTAGGTTCGGCAATATCAATTTTTTGGAAACGTCGCGCAAGCGCACGATCTTTTTCAAAAATACCCCGGTACTCTTGGTAAGTCGTTGAACCAATACATTTTAATTCGCCATTAGCTAATAGAGGCTTTATCAGATTAGACGCATCCATCACGCCACCTGAGGCAGCACCTGCGCCTATAATGGTATGAATCTCATCAATAAACAGCACTGCACCCTCTTGTTGACTTAGTTGTTTTAAAACTGCTTTAAGGCGTTTTTCAAAATCCCCGCGGTATTTGGTACCTGCAAGTAAGGCCCCTAAATCCAGAGAATAAACTACACAACCTCGAATAGAATCAGGAATATCTCCATCCACAATTAGACGAGCTAAGCCTTCAGCAATAGCTGTTTTACCAACACCAGCTTCGCCCACTAAAAGAGGATTGTTTTTTCTACGTCGACATAATACTTGAATAGTACGTTGCACTTCTTCATGACGGCCAATTAAAGGATCAATTTTCCCTTGTTTTGCCCGACGGTTTAAATTGGTGCAATAACTTTCTAGAGGAGATTCATTTCCCTCAGTAGTGAGCATGTCTTCATCCATAGAGGAATTCATATTTTCGCTCATATCATTGCTTTGGTATTTAGAAACGCCATGAGAAATATAATTGATTACATCAAGACGAGTGATATTTTCTCTACGGAGGAAGTAGACAGCCTGACTTTCTTGCTCACTAAAAATTGCCGCAAGGACATTAGCGCCAGTTACTTCTGTTTTACCTGCGGATTGCACATGAAAAACCGCACGTTGCAAGACGCGTTGAAAACCTAAAGTAGGTTGAGTTTCTCTGTCTAATTCATCATCGGGAATACGTGGAGTCGTTTCATCAATAAACTCCATTAAATCTCGACGTAAAGCTTCAATATTGGCATCACAGGCTTGTAAAACATTACCAGCTGCCGGATTATCAAGCAAAGACAACAGCAAATGTTCAACCGTCATAAACTCATGACGCTTTTCTTTTGCTTCCTTGAATGCTAGATTCAAGGTGAATTCTAGTTCTTTATTTAACATTGTCGCTGCTCCTCTCCAGCCCACACCATCACGCGGGTTCCATGCTAGATAGCAATGGATGTTGATTCATTTGTGCGTATTCATTGACTAAGGCTACTTTAGTTTCTGCTATATCTCTAGTAAAAACCCCACACACACCTTTTCCTTGAATATGAACTTGCAACATCACCTGAATGGCAATTTCTTCATTTAAATGGAAAAATTGTTTCAGTACATCTACCACAAAATCCATTGGTGTATAGTCATCATTGAGCAATACAACTTTAAATTTTCTTGGCACCCGAAGCTCGGTACTAATTTGCGTATCCGTTTTCGTATGCCGTACAATTTCCTCTATATTTTGCCCGCTCATAACTTACAACCCCTTACTATTTTTATAGACGCCCAATGTTGATTTGGCCAGTAAAAATGGGTAATTTTAATGAAAAATTTAGGTATTGAAGTAATCGCTATCATATTGGTTAGATAGAACCCATTATTTGCTATTAAAAAAAAGTTTTTCACTTATCTTCTTTTATATTGTGACTCAATTAGTATTTTACTAGTTAAAATCGTTAAAAAAATTCAATGAGTTAATTAAGCAGTTGCTCAATTATCCTACAAGTTGAATTTTGTAGCTTTCCTCAAGCTAGATCTCGCCTCCTCACAAAAGACAGAAATCAAGCACTTATTCCACGCCTCTAGGTGAGGTTAGAATGAATCCCCGCTAATGCGGGGATGAGAAATTGGGCCCCACTTGGAGCCTCTTATTGCACCTTTCCAGGCAAGCAAGCTCTAAGTAAAGACCACATTTATTTATCTTACATATGAGAAATTACAGCATCACCAAAGCCCGAGCTGGTAACTAAGGTCGCATCTTCCATTCCGCGCTCAAAATCATACGTTACCGTCTTCGCTTCAATAGCGCCATCCATACCCTTAATGATTAGATCTGCCGCCTCATGCCAGCCCATATGTCGAAGCATCATTTCAGCCGATAAAATGATTGAACCAGGATTTACCTTATTCTTTCCAGCGTACTTAGGTGCTGTACCATGAGTTGCTTCAAATACGGCTACATCATCACTAATGTTTGCACCAGGAGCAATACCGATACCTCCAACTTGCGCAGCCAGAGCATCGGAGATGTAATCACCATTCAGGTTTAAGGTCGCAATTACGCTGTAATCTTCTGGTCTTAATAAAATTTGCTGTAGGAAAGCATCGGCAATGACATCATTAATAATAATTTGTTTGCCGGTTTTGGGATTATTAAATGCCATCCAAGGGCCGCCTTCGTATTCTTTAGCACCGAATACATCGCGAGCTACTTGGTAGCCCCAATCTTTAAATGCTCCTTCAGTAAATTTCATAATGTTACCTTTGTGCACTAAAGTCACTGTTTGGCGATCATTATCAATAGCATATTGAATAGCGGCTTTCACTAACCGAGTAGTCCCTTCTTTTGAAACAGGTTTGATACCGATACCACAATGCTCGGGGAAACGGATTTTCTTCACGCCCATTTCTTTTTGTAAAAATTCAATAACTTTGGTCGCTTCAGGAGTATCTGCCTGCCATTCTATCCCGGCATAAATATCTTCTGAGTTTTCACGGAAAATGACCATATCCGTTTTCCAAGGCTCTTTAACAGGGCTTGGCACCCCTTTAAAATAACGAATAGGCCGTAAGCAAGTGTAGAGATCCATATCTTGCCGAATAGCAACGTTTAATGAGCGAATGCCTCCGCCTACTGGAGTAGTTAAGGGTCCTTTAATAGAAACTACAAATTTTTTCATAGCTTCCACAGTTTCTTTAGGTAACCATTGATCAGCGCCATAAACTTGAGTCGCTTTTTCACCAGCATACACTTCCATCCAAGAAATTTTCCGTTTATCACCATAGGCTTTTTTTACAGCAGCATCAACAACATGAATCATAGGAGGTGTCACATCTACACCAATACCATCTCCCTCGATAAAAGGGATAATTGGATTATTCGGTACATGGAGAGAACCATCAGCTTTAACTGTAATTGCTTCGCCCTGCGCAGGTAGTTTAATTTTATCGTAGGTCATTGACTACTCCGTAAATTTAGAGAGATTAATCATAGCATGTGATAATCAAGAATCCTAATAGGCATAGCTAGATATGCAGGTTTTTTTATTGTGCTGAACACAAAAAATTTCAATTAAAAATTTTTTATATTCTGGTAATAATATTTATAGATAAAATAGTCTATTATGCTAGATAAGAAGTCTACGGCTTATTAATTTTATCTCACCATTAGGAGATTTTTATGAATGTTGTTTGTCAGAGGATG
Organism: Legionella sp. km772; assembly: GCF_003989735.1. Taxonomy (GTDB): domain Bacteria; phylum Pseudomonadota; class Gammaproteobacteria; order Legionellales; family Legionellaceae; genus Legionella. The sequence continues at coordinate 15,799 of NZ_RZGQ01000038.1, forward strand.
GGAAAGGGAGTTGCGATTTTATCTTTATTATTTAGCATTTCCACCGCTAACGCAGGCTTATGCACCGGCCAACCTAAATGTGAGGAGACCTATTCTGGCGCTGGTACAGGTACCTGTACTTTAAATAGTAACGGAACCTATACAGCAAGCTGTGGTGGCTGGGATCCTAATGGTTCACAATGTTGTGACTCAAACGATCAAGTCCATGATATCCAAGGCTGCACCTGTACGTGCAATAGTTCCCACACAAGTTCTAGTTATACAAACTGTGGCTATTAAAAAACGAGGCTGAGCCAATACTGGCTCAGCTTTAAGCATAAAGTAACATCTCAACTTGTTCATTGAGTTGGTTATAACCTGCTTCAACATTAATATATTGGCTTTTAGCTAAAAAGACTGACATAGAGCCGTCATCAGTAGCATTCTTTTTTTGTAAAATTCCGTTAAAACCATCCATTTTTAAACGCAGGTAATCTTGTAACTGAGTCACTAAATAAAAATTACGGTAATAATTTTTCGGACTCATATGCAGCGCTTTAGCATCACTGGCTAATTTATGTCCGGGTAAATAATCTTTTAAAGAGTAGGTGGAATTATTATGCACTGCCACCACTTTCCCTTCTGGTATTAGCTCTTTAATTTTATTGGCTAATTTTTTCACTTCATGATGTGCTTCCGGTGTATAACGACTGTATTGGGCTAAAGTCTTTTTTATTCCTTTATCCGTATAAATTCGATTTGGATCAAATTCATACCGCTGGTTATTTAGGTGAAAAACAATATTACGCCCCCCCGAGTGAGCGAGAGTAAGCAAACTGCCCCCTTGTTTACTTATCGCAAATTGAGCAGCTTTTAAGGCGGTTTGTTCATTTTGGTGCACATGGACATAAGCCTTACCTTTACCAGGGGTTTGCTTAATAATGACAGGCTCATCGCCAACCATTACTTTATGATTAATAGCACAACCTGTTTGTGTTAACACGAACAGTAAAAGAAGCCAGTATTTCATAAATAACCTGCACCAAGAACATTAAAGGTGGTCCATTATATAAAAAGCTATTTTAAGAAACAATGGCTTAATTTTTTCCATTTTTTGTTTAAGCAATCGAACGGATGATACCACCATCAACACGCACTGAGGCACCATGAGTTGCCGCTGCTAAGGGGCTAGATAAGTAGGCAACCATATTCGCAACTTCTTCCGAACTTGCAAAACGCTTAATAAGTGAGGAGGGTCGTACGGTGGCAAAAAATTCTTTTTCTATTTCGTCTGCCGTTTTATGTTGTGATTTTCCTAAATTATCAATAAATTGATTAACTCCCTCACTACGAGTTGGTCCAGGAAGTACAGAGTTAACCGTAATATTAGTTCCTACAAGATTTTCTGCTATACCGCGTGCAACCGCCAGCTGAGCCGTTTTGCTCATGCCATAATGGATCATTTCACCAGGAATTTGTAGTCCTGATTCACTGGATATAAAGATAATTCGTCCCCAATTATTCTTCATCATTGATTTTAAGTAATGACGACTTAGACGCACACCACTCATCACATTGACTTCGAACATATGAAGCCATTCCTCGTCAGAAATATCTAAAAATGGTTTAGCATCATAAATACCAGCGTTGTTAATAAGAATATCGACTTCCCTGACTTCTTGCTCTAATTTTTTTATTTCCTCAACCTTGCTAACATCAGCTACGGCGGCAAGCAGTTGCGCGCTGGGCACCTCTTTTTTAATTTGCTCTATGGCGTGCTGAACGCGGGACTCCGTACGCCCATTTATTATTACAATGACACCTTCTGCTGCTAATTTTTGAGCAATAGCAAATCCGATCCCTGCTGTAGAGCCCGTCACCAATGCTTTTTTATTGCCTAATTGTAGATCCATCTTAAAATTACTCCTCAATTGTGTATTTATCTAATCTAACAAAGTAAACTGCTAATTCCCGAATCCCCTTTAAATAAGTTATACTTAGTGCTAGTGTTATTAATTTACTGTATCCTGTGCCCAGACTTATTCTTTTTAATAAACCCTATGGCGTAATCACCCAGTTTAGTGGTGAACAACATGAACAAACCTTGGCTGCTTATATAAAAATGCCAGGCTTCTATGCCGCGGGGCGCTTGGATAAAAACAGTGAAGGTTTATTACTACTCTCTGATAATGGTAGCTTACAACACCAATTAACTCATCCTAAATTTAGCAAAAAAAAATATTATTGGGTACAGGTTGAGGGTGCCATTTCTGATGCCGATCTAAACCCTTTGCGAAAAGGGTTAAAAGTAGCGGATAATCAATTCTTACCCGCTGAAGCGAGGTTGATTGCGGAGCCCTCAATATGGCAACGTACCCCGCCTATTCGCATCCGATTAACTGTACCTACGAGTTGGATTGAGATCGCACTGCAAGAAGGAAAAAATCATCAAGTCCGTCGGATGACCGCCGCGATTGGCTTTCCTACTTTACGTTTAATCCGCCATAAAATAAGCCATTGGGAGTTAGGTGGTTTACAGCCTGGGGAGTCTAAACTAATTACAATTCCTTAAATTATATTTTCTTAACTCGCTGATTTAGCAAGGGTTTGCTCACAATTTACCCGAACAATCCATTTATTGGCTATCCACTTGTGAAGTAAATAAAACACGAGTTACAATGGCCAAGTATTTTAATAAATGGAGCTCTTATGTTAAAGAAAACTTTTTTAGCTGTACTCGGATTAACAGCCAATGGCCTAGCCTTAGCAGGCACTATGGGCCCCGTTTGCGCCCCTGGAAATGTCACTGTTCCTTGTGAAGCTAAGCTTTGGAGTTTTGGTGTTGATGCCCTCTATTTAAATATGAACAATGGGGACTTTCGCGGATATGAATCCTCAGCCCCACTTTTTAATAGAATTGACGATGAATGGACATGGGGATTTCGCGCCGAAGCCGCCTACCAATACAGTACAGGTAACGATGCTGCGATAAGTTGGATTCATCTTACTAATCTCAATCATCAATTTTTACCTGTGCCCGCGACTGGTATTCCCTCAGAGCAATTAGATAATGAAAGTCGTTTTGATCAAGTTCATGCTGTTTTAGGTCAGCATGTTAGTGCAAGCGCCACCAATAAAATACGCTTCTACGGCGGTTTAAGCTATGCGCAAATTGAAAACAATCGCACCTTTTATAATGTTGCTTTCGCTCTTCTACCAGGTCTGTCTAATCGCACTGATAACAGTTATTTTAATGGTGTGGGTCCCGTGCTCGGAATTGATTACTCTTATTATGTAAGTAATGATTTGAGCCTAGTTGCCAATGGTGCCACTTCCTTACTTTATGGTTCCACCCATGCATCAGCTTGGACGAGCCCTTATGCCTTCATTCCTGTAAATCTCAATACTCAATATGCTAGCAAAAAAACTGTAGTTCCAGGATTTGAAGCCAAATTAGGTGTTAACTATGCCTACGGGATGGCAAATGGTACTTTAAATCTAGAAGGTGGATACCAAGCTATACAATACATTGCGCCCTTACAAGCATTCCCCTCCTCTACAAGTATTAGAACTTCTGATTTTGGGGTTTATGGCCCTTATTTCGGTCTTAAATATGTCGGTAATGCATAATTAGATAGATTCCTCCTCCGCTTTACGCGGAGGATTTTCGGCATGGTTCAAATAACCCCTGTTTTAGTGAGCACTGAGCGTGCGTAATCCTGCCCTGATGTGTTATGATTTGGGCATGAATTAATGATTCAATTGCTCTTTAAAAAGATCTAGAGAACTA
>NZ_RZGQ01000039.1 GCF_003989735.1 Legionella sp. km772
ATCAAATAATCACTATAAAGATCAAGCATATCCATTTAATTCCCTCCCTAAAATTAAGGGCGGAATTCTAATGCTTTTTAGTCAAACTACAAGTTTATGTGCGTAACATGAGTTAATAATTCTATCCAAATAAGTAGTTGTTCTAATGCAGGAGGAAGTGGATTTAATCAGCCCACTTTTATAACCGGTCAAATACAAAATTCTAGCGCTCCTTATGCTTTAATCAGCAATAAGGGGAATAGCACCGTATTAAGATGCGACCTTCAGCCGCTTACTTTTGCTTTAAGTAATTGCACGCCAACGGGAAGCAATTTTAATCAACCGGTATCTATTTATGAATCGGATAATGGATTTGCCTATATTACTAATCAAGTTGATAACTCAATCACCGTCTGTACCGATACCAATGGAACCTTGACCAACTGTACTAGTATGAATGGAGGTTTTAATGCACCAGTTGCAGCTATTATAGGAACTTGCGGATAAAAACAGATAACGCAGGGCTAATAAGAATGTTGTACTTACCGCCTGTATGGTTTGTACAATGTTCTTATCGCTCCGGTTAATTCAGCACACCGTGATGTTCAGCAAAAAAAAAGACTCAGCACCAGCTCAATTTTGTCTTAGCCTTTTTTATTTAAAACCTGGTTAATAAACTCCCCTTTATTCTCGGTATAAGCTTCTCTATCAAGGGGATAAAGTTCAGCTAAGTTTTTTTTCAATCGTTCATAATCGTTACGAATTTGAGCATTAGCTATTAAAATATCCCGAAATAAAAGACGCGGTTTTATAATCTTATTATCTGCCCCTACCAAATGGATATGATGCGTACGTTTATTCCCAAAAGGCGGCATCCCTTTGAAAAAACGTAAATGCTCTTTATCAGGGTTTTCGTCCCAAAAGACATAACCTAAAAAATCTAAAGGCTCAATCCAATTTTGCGCCTGCTCAATTGTGGGGATAATAATCAAAAGATCAATAATAGGCTTACTGGCTAAACCAGCCACAGCAGTACTCCCAATATGCTCCATGGCTAGATGAGGTAGATGCTTAGCTAAACCTTTAATGGTTTGAATTTCTGCTGCTGCCAACAAGGGCCAAACGGGATTATAAGGCTGTACTTGGACCTCGTCTTTAGCCTCCAGCTGCTCTTTTCGTGCTTTGCCGGTTAGATAATCTATCCGTTGGACAAAGGAACTTTTGCCATTCACATAGCTTTCAATATCATAAGGAAACACTTCTGCTAAATTTTGTTTTACCATCGAATAAGCTTGCGCATAATCCTTATGGGCGCGCATGAAATCTCTAAAGAGTAAATGGCGTTGAACTTCGGGTGAGCCTTCAGCAAATAAGTGCACATTATGAGTACGTTTTTCTTCAGATTTCCAATAAAAGCGACGTCCTGGAATACCGTATTCGCCCATACAGCGATACCCTAAGGCTATAAAGGCTGGGTTTAAAGCATCAATAACACTTAAGTCTTTAACTACTGGGAGGACATCAACAATAGGTTTGGCATAAATATGGGGAATTGCAGTACTACCAATATGATGAATCGCCGATAAATTCCTTTGTAAAACCGAGGTAATTTCTTGTTTAGCCTCTTTATATAATTGCTCCCACAAAGGATCGGGAGGGGTTAATTCTACTTTTCGCAATTTTTCTTTAGGATCAATCATCTATTACTCCACAACACTCGTATTACGGGAAAAGCGTATTAAGATATGATTTGAACGTTTTGTCGCCTCAACTACCGCTTCACTGGGTGTCATTAAGCCTGCAAACATAGCTTCTAGTACTTCATCGGTAATCCCACGAATCTGATTTTGTGGGCCTAGGTGCTGTAAAGAGTGCTGGACTTGACTATCCTCTAAATCTTTACGGGCTAAGGTTAAGTTAGGATGAGTACTGCTTTGGATAATAGGAGCATATACCCCTTTAAAACCTAAAGGTAAGTAACCTGTATGCTCATGCCAGCGCTGCTGTACTTGAGGCTTAGCTAAAAAAGCAAAAAATTGAGCTATCCCTTCATAGTGAGATGAGCTTTGTCCTGCAATAGCCCATAAAGCAGCACCACCAGCTACATTCGCATAACGGATTTTACTCACTTTAGTATCCAAGGGCATACTGGCCACACCTAATTTAAAAGGAACTAAAGCGGCTAAGCTATTATAGGCACCTGATGATTGACTCAGTAAAGGGCAGACACTACTGGTAAATAAAATAGTAGCATCGTCTACCCGGCCTGCATACCGAAAATAGGATAATTCATGCCAATGTTTTAAACGTTCAAAGTGCTTAATCAATACTGGAGTATTAAAGGCGGCTCTTGGAGGGTTTTCACTAAGAATAGCAAGACCATGGATGGCCATATAAGATTCAAAAAGCACCCAACCCGGATAAGCCGTGGTATAAGTACAATCATAACCAGCTTTTTTAATTTTTTGCGCTAAAAGTTCCAATTCATCCCAAGTGCTAGGAAAATTAGCACTGTTAACACCTACTTTGGCTAAAATATCAAGATTATAGTACATCACCGGAGTAGATAAATTAAAAGGCATAGCCATAAGCTGGCCCTGCTCACTATAAAACTCCCGTACGGATTGAATGAAATCTTCCTCCGGCAAGCGCATTTCCTGTTCACGCATTAATTCACCAACCGGTTTAATCACTCCTTTGGGTGACAGCATCACAGCAGTGCCCACTTCAAAAATTTGCACCATCGAAGGTGCTTGATGGGCACGAAAAGCGGCGGCAAAACTCGTGATGGTTTCTAAATAATTCCCTTTGTACACCGGCTTGACCCTATAGTCTTTTTGGCTGCGATTAAAATCATTAGCCAGGGCACTGACCTCTTCCCCTAAGTGGCCTGCCATAGCATGCCATAAGACGAGTTCAATCGGCTTTGCATGCAAAGGAGTCATAATTATCAGTAAACTTAATAGGACAGCGGGCGCTCTCATGTGAGTAAATCAGGATAATCACTAAACACAGCATCTACACCCCACTTGAATAATTTATTCGCTAGACGCTTGCGATTTACCGTATAAGCACAGACGATATAACCCTGCTCTTTGACTTCTTTGACTCGCTCAGCAGTAAGAATTTTACGGTTGAAATGAATGGAGTAACAATCGAGTTGCTTAGCTTTTGCTAACCATTGTTCATCCCATTCATGCAATAACAAACCCAAGGGCATCTCGGGAGCAATACTTCGGCATAAAACCAAGGCATCCCATTCAAAACTAGATAATAGAGGTAAAGGTTTATCAGCGGGCCAATAACGATTAAGAGCACTTAAAACCGCGGTAGTGGTTTGCTCTACGGTACCCGGATAAGGCTTAATTTCTATATTCGCTTGCATGGGTGAAAAGGCTAACCACTTCAGTGCTTCTTTAAAATGAGGTATGGGTTCGCCTTTATATTGTTTAGAAAACCAAGATCCCGCATCGAGGCTTTGTAAATAGGCGGCATCGACTTTTCCAACATCACCTTTGCCATTGGTCGTTCTTTTCAAACTATCATCATGAATTAAGAATGGTTCACCATCCTCACTGCACATGACATCAAATTCTATAATCTGACATCCCATCGCCAAGGCTTTATCAAATGCAGCAAGCGTATTTTCAGGCGCATAAGCTGAAGCCCCGCGATGGCCAATTATCTTATCTACAACTAACAAATTAATTCCCCGGTTTACGGTTTGACGCCACCTCTACCAGCGCTGTTAATACTATCTCATTACTCACTGATAAAGGCGCAGGAGCAACGGAAGCTTGAACCATCATGGTATTCATAGTCTTTGCTTGATAAGCAATGGGGGGTTGTGGATTATCCCCATCTAAAAACATTAAATTACTGACGGTATAATTTTGCTTTGGATAGGCTTTATTAATGCGATCTAATTCGTCATTAACTTGTTGATATAATTGCTTGCGAACTGCAGCTTGCACGGTTTGTACTTCATCTAAACTGGGCTTAAAATCAATACCACTGATAGTATATTGTGCACCCGGAATACTAACAGATTTAGCATTTTGATAGATGTTAGTTAACACAGCTTGATTGACTCTCACTTGCGCTTGGACATTTACTTTTTCTAAACCGGAATTATCTTGGGAACGGTCAAAGGATAATAAATGCCATTCTCCTTTAGCAATTTTATTAAGATTACTCATAATATCAGCACGGGCTTTAACTAAATCGGCATTATTCAAGGTCGCATCGATAGATACATTCAACAAAGCAGACTGAGTTGATACCCATTGTTTCGCTGACGTTTGAAACATTATTTTATCAAGCACTAAACTTGGCTGCGGTGGAGGTGGCGGTGGAAGAGTAGCTTGAGCAAAAGTTAAAGGACTTAACATCATTAAAGCTACAACTTTAGCAACTTGTCGCATGTTTTTTCCCCTGAAAAATAAATTACACCAAGTGTATACCAGCAATCCGCTCGACACCAATAAAAGACGAATAATAAATTGTAAATAAAACTCAAAAGTACTAGTATTGAAAAACATTATTTCTCGAGAAAATATGCCGCAGTGCATCATAAAATCGTTTTCCAGAGCGTTTCTCAAGATGCCATAAATAAAAAACAAGTGAGAAAGTTATTGTTGTTTCCCTGTTGTCCCTTCTCTAACCTTCTCAAATTATTGTATTAGGAGCTTAATAAATGATGGCCGTTGATATGATGAACAATAAATCCGTTACTGAAGATGATTTCCTTGACTATGCTCTATCTCATGGTTTTGGTGACCTACATTTTAAAGTAGATCCAGAAACTGGAATGAAAGCGATGATCGCTATTCATAATACTAAATTGGGTCCAGCCTTAGGTGGATGCCGATTTATTGAGTATCCAGATGTTTTTGCAGCTATTAATGATGCTATGCGCCTTGCTCGTGGCATGAGTTTTAAAGCTGCTTCTGTAAATCTTCCGCTCGGTGGTGGTAAATCGGTTATTATTAAGCCCAAAGGTCCTTTTGATCGAGCTGCCTATATGCATCAATTTGGCAAGTTTATCAATGAACTAAATGGCCGTTATATTACAGCTTTAGACAGCGGAACGGTCCTAAGCGATATGGATATAATTGCTGAACACACGCCTTATGTAGCGAGTCTATCCAAATACGATGGCAACCCCTCTCCCTCTACAGCAAAGGGTGTATTAAGGGGTATTCAAGCAGCTGTAGCCTTTAAATTAAAAAAAGATAACTTAAAAGGGCTCCATGTCGCGATCCAAGGCTTAGGTCAAGTAGGGTATAACTTAGCCAAATACTTACACGAACTTGGTGCACGTTTGACTGTAGCTGATGTTTCTAGCGCTGCGGTACAAAAAGCCGTGAGTGAATTGGGAGCTCAAGCCGTAGATTCTACCGAAATCCATAGAGTACCTTGCGATGTATTTGCGCCCTGTGCTTTAGGTGCAATTATTAATGATCAAACTATTCCGCAATTACAAACCCCCATTATTGCAGGTGCTGCGAATAATCAATTAGCTCATACCATTCATGGAAAAAAACTTCATGAAAAGGGTATTTTATTCGCTGCTGATTATGTGATTAATGCAGGTGGATTGATTTTCGCTGCCTCAAAATATTTGCATACTAATGAAGAAAAAATTAGCCAACAAATTGATGGTATCTATACCTCTCTAACAGAAATATTCACTCAATCAGCGCAAAAAAATATTCCTGCTAATGAAGTGGCCGATGCGATTGCCAAAGAGAAACTTGCCTAACCATTCGAGGATTGTATGAAACATTTGCCCATGACCAATCAATTGTATGAGTATATGTTGGATAAATCCTTGCGTGAACACCCAGTTTTAGAGTCTCTGCGTCAAGAGACCTCTAAAATGGAATTAGCCAACATGCAAGTAGCTCCTGAACAAGCTCAGTTCATGCAATTTCTATTACGCCTGATACGTGCAGAAAAGGTCTTAGAACTTGGTACATTCACCGGTTATAGCGCCTTAGCTATGTCTTTAGCGCTTCCGGATAATGGTCGTCTTATCACCTGTGACATCAGTGAGCGCTGGACTAAAGATAACGCTCATTACTGGCAAGAAGCGCAACAAGCCCATAAGATCCAGTTACGTATCGGGCCTGCTCTCGAGTCGATGTATGCCCTTCTCAATGAAGGTTGGCAAGAGAAATTTGATTTCATTTTTATTGATGCGGACAAAACAAATTATCTTAATTATTACGAGTTAGCATTGAAGTTGATTAATCCTCGTGGCTTAATTGCCATCGATAATGTATTTTGGGATGGACAAGTAATTGATCCCGAAGATAGTAGCGCCCAAACGCGGGAAATAAAAAAACTCAATGAACTTATCAAACACGATGAGCGCGTTTTTGTTAGTTTGTTACCGATTGCAGATGGCCTATTTTTAATTCAACTTAAATGAGCTAATGAAAAGCTGCCGTGGCGAACGAAGAAAAAGCAGTCCCTAATTAAACCTAGAGAGGAAATAAATCAGGCGGTGTGGATTGCTTTTTGAACCTCGCGAAGATGAAATACAAAATTAATGAGCGTATGAGACAACCCAAACCTATATAAATATACTGCGTACTGTTTATTCCTAAATGAATTAAATAAGGAGAGTTTAATGCATCAAAATGACAATCCCTGCGGACTTGATGGTTTTGCTTTTTTAGAATTTTCAGGCCCCGATAAAAAGCGTTTGCATCAACAATTTTCCGAAATGGGTTTTCAAATTGTAGCCCAGCATAAGCATCAAGATATTAGTATTTTCAAACAAGGCAATATTGAATTTATAGTGAATGCAGCAAGCCATTGCCAAGCAGAATCTCATGCTAAAACGCATGGGCCAGGCGCTTGTGCCATGGGTTTTAAAGTACGTGATGCCAAGGCGGCCTATGACTATGCGCTAAGTCATGGTGCGAACGCTTTCGAAGATAGCCCTCATAGCCATCACCATTTGCCAGCAATTCAAGCCATCGGCGGCAGCGTTATTTATTTTGTTGATGAGAAGCATCGACCTTTTGGCGCGGATTTAGAAATAATACATTCAGGTTCAGTCCCTGGGAATGGTTTAGTGGACATAGATCATTTAACCCATAATGTTTTTCGTGGAAATATGGATAAATGGGCTAGTTTTTATGAATCGATTTTTAATTTCCAAGAAATTCGATTCTTTAACATTAAAGGAAAAATGACAGGACTGGTAAGCCGAGCCTTAGGCAGTCCTTGCGGAAAAATTAAGATTCCTTTAAATGAATCTAAGGACGATGTATCGCAAATTGAAGAATTCCTTCATGACTATAAGGGTGAAGGGATACAACACATGGCGTTGACGACTGAAAATATTTATGAAACCATCCATAGCCTAAGAAGAAAAGGCGTTAAATTTTTAGATACCCCCGATACTTACTATGAAATGATCCAAGAGCGCTTGCCTTGGCATTCTGAACCCCTCGATAAACTTCAAGCAGAAAAAATTTTAATTGATGGGGAAAAAGATCCCCAGCATGGCCTTCTATTGCAAATTTTTACAGAAAATATCTTTGGTCCGGTTTTTTTTGAAATTATCCAACGCAAAGGAAATCAGGGGTTTGGCGAGGGTAATTTTCAAGCCTTATTTGAGGCAATAGAACGAGATCAAATGAGGCGTGGAACTTTAAAAGAAAGCAACTAAATTGAATGTTTTATTGAGGAATTTATGAAACTTGCCAGTTTAAAAACATCATCCCGTGATGGGGAACTTTGTGTAGTAGATAAAGCTTTGGCTTGTGCAATAAAGGTTCCAGAGATTGCGGCTACCATGCAACAAGCTCTTGATAATTGGAAGCTCGTTGAACCTAAATTACAAGAGGTATATCACGCGCTTAATGAAGGCAAGCTAGAGGAAAGCTTCCCCTTCGATCCAAAGGAATGTGCAGCTCCCCTTCCTCGTGCCTATCAATGGGCCGACGGAAGTGCTTATGTCAATCATGTGGAACTGGTTCGAAAAGCACGTGGGGCAGAATTACCAGAAAATTTTTGGACGGATCCTTTAATGTACCAAGGTTGTTCAGACAGTTTCATCGGTCCTTGCGACCCCATTTTAGTCAGTGATGAAGCCTATGGGATTGATTTTGAATCGGAAATAGCCATTATTACCGATGATGTACCTATGGGCATCACGCATCAACAGGCTGAGCATCACATTAAACTTTTGGTTTTAGTTAATGATGTCTCTTTACGGCATTTAATTCCTAACGAGTTAGCTAAAGGGTTTGGTTTCTTTCAATCAAAACCTGCCAGTAGCTTCTCACCAGTGGCCATTACCCCTGATGAATTAGAAACGAATTGGGATGGAAAAAGGGTACATTTAAATTTATTAAGTTATTTAAATGAGCAATTGTTTGGCCAACCAAACGCAGGAATAGATATGACTTTTTCCTTTCCAGAGCTTATCCAGCATGCCGCCAAAACACGAACCTTATGTGCAGGTACCATTATTGGTTCAGGAACGGTTTCAAACGTCGATCGCAGTAAAGGCTCATCGTGCATTGCAGAAAAACGTATGCTTGAAACCATTCAATCCGGGAAGCCACAAACAGAATTTATGCATTTTGGCGATCGTATTCGGATTGAAATGCTGAACCCACAAGGTAGTAGCCTCTTTGGGGCCATTGATCAAACCGTCCAACACTACAGCGGAGAGAAATAATGAAGCTCTATGATTATTATCGTTCCACTGCTTGCTACCGAGTTCGTATTGCTCTGAATATTAAGAACATTCATTATGATAAAATTCCGGTGCATTTAGTTAATAATGGTGGCGAACAGCATAGCAGTGAATACCATCATATCAATCCGCAAGAATTAGTCCCAAGCCTAGAAGCTAATGAGCAAATTATTCACCAATCCTTAGCAATTATTGAGTATTTAGAAGAAATATTTCCAGAAATCCCCCTACTTCCCCACACCATCTTGGATAAGGCCCAAGTACGCTCCCTGGCTTTATTAGTTGCCTGCGATATGCATCCTTTAAATAATTTGCGGGTATTAAATCGCTTAAAACAACAATTTTCAGCACAAGAAGCTGATGTTCAAGAATGGTATCATTATTGGCTACGCACAGGTTTTGATGCCTTTGAAGAAAAGCTCCACCATTTAAAACGTAGTAAAGCTGTCTGTTTCGGTGATACGCCTACCATTGCGGATGTATGTTTGATCCCGCAGGTCTATAATGCGAAACGTTTTAATTTTTCGATGGACGACTACCCTTTAATCAGCCAAATAAATAGCTATTGTTTAACGCTCCCCCCCTTTCAAAATGCAGCGCCAGACTGAATACAGACTGGCATATTGCAGGGCTCATTCTTTGCTATTCCCCTAATCGCTCTTTCCTTAAAGCATTTAATGTCTATTTTCATAAGCTTGACTTTACCTAATCCTTTACAGCGTATAAAGCAAGCGTCCTGAATTAATCTTGTCTTATTTGGTTAATATCACCCATAAAACCCAAAATTTGCGTTTTTTGAAAAAAACATTTGCATTTAACTTTAAATTTGCATTAATCTGGAAAAGACTCATAAGGAAAAGGAGATCATTATGGCTAAGAGTAAGATAGATGTAACTCGTACAGCGCATGGAACCGATAAATCAAAACATCCATCTCAGAGCTCACCAGGTTTTTTTAATCCTACCGTGTCATCAAATGCCCGTAAAAGAAAAAGGGATGAAGCTGCAGCCCCACCACCTACCACCCGAGAAATAAGATTAACCACCACTGAGTTTTTATTAATGTCTATTTTAGAGGAGTTAAAACTTCGCAACCAGATTGAACTAATGAAACTCAAAATAGCAGATGACAAAGAACAAGCCGAAATGGAGGCACTCAAAGAGAAGGAAGAACGAGATCAAGCCCATTTTGAAAGTGAGATTCGCCCTGCTATGTTCATGTAAAAATTTTTAAGCGTTTTAACCCTAAAAGTAGGTCGAACCCCATTCGACCTACAAACAAGCGCTTAAAACCAAGCCTGCTTCAACTCCCTGGTTACTACCCCATCAGGAGTTTTTTCTAACATACTCCACACCGGATTACACCTTTGGATGGTTCCGACCAAGCGATTTTCTCCTGAACAGTGATAGCGCACCGGCATTGAATCATAGCTTTCCCCCAATTCAATGGCTTGACAGTGATCACCATTAGTCAATTCAATTGCCCAGGGATAGGTCCGTGACATGTCCAAAACTTGGTGCTCTTCGTTACTGAGGGGAGATGCAACATTAATTTGAACATTCTCATTCGACCAAGGAGAATTAGGACATAAAAGGCTCATTTGGTTTGGGCCTGATTTAATAAAACAAGGATCATAAATTTGGCCATCAGCTTGGCAACTCCAGGCATCCTCTCGCAGGATTAACTTTGACTGCCCGCTGCATTCACCATTAATTTGCTTATGAATTAGCAGTTGCTGCCCATCATCTCGATTAAAAGGCCTATATAATTTTAATACAGTATCAGCTGCTAACGCCATAAATGAATAAAAAAGTAACATTACAAGTAAAACTCTTTGCGTCATCTGTTCCCCCACTTATTTTATTTGGTGTATCATCGCATTTTATATGTCAATTTTGGAGTACATAATGACAGAAGTGTTTACCATAAAACAATGTTTAGATGGTGAAGTAAAGGTTGATGAGAAAGTATGCGTTAGAGGTTGGGTAAAAACCCGCCGCGATTCAAAAGCCGGCTTATCTTTTATTAGCCTCCACGATGGCTCATGTTTTTCACCGATTCAAATCGTAGCAACAGATGCTTTAACAAACTACAGCAATGAAGTATGCAAACTGAATGCCGGATGTTCAATAATTGCTAGCGGCCGACTAGTGAGCTCGCAAGGGAAAGGGCAATCTTATGAAATTCAAGCAGAAGCCATTGAAGTGGTAGGCTGGGTGGAAAACCCTGATAGTTACCCCATCCAAGCAAAGCGGCATACGCTTGAGTTTTTACGGGAAGTAGCGCATTTACGCCCCCGTACCAATACAATTAGCGCTGTAACACGAATTCGTCATTGCCTTGCCCAAGCTATACATCGCTTCTTTCATGAGCAAGGGTTTTTCTGGATCCATACACCCATTATTACCAGCAGCGACTGTGAAGGTGCTGGTGAAATGTTTCGTATTTCCACTTTGGATTTAATGAATATCCCTAAAAATGCTCAAGGGAAGGTAGACTTTAGCAAAGATTTTTTTGGGCAGGAGACCTTTTTAACAGTATCCGGGCAATTAAATGTTGAAGCTTACTGTATGGCCATGTCAAAGGTCTATACCTTTGGCCCTACCTTCCGGGCTGAAAACTCCAACACTAGCCGTCATTTAGCTGAGTTTTGGATGATCGAACCTGAAATCGCTTTTGCGGATCTAGGCGATATTTGCGATTTAAGCCAAAAGTTATTACGCCATTTATGTAAAACGGTCCTGGATGAACGTATGGATGACATGCAATTCTTCAACCAATTCGTAGCTCCTGGCTGTATTGAGCGGATGGAATACATGGCGCAAACTGATTTTGAAATAATGAGCTATACGGATGCCATTAAAACCTTAGAATCTAGTGGTCATCAATTCGAATTCCCTGTGAGTTGGGGCCTTGATTTACAATCGGAACATGAACGTTATTTAGCCGAAGAATTATGCAAAAAACCAGTTATTCTTACCAATTACCCAAAAGACATCAAAGGCTTCTACATGCGACTTAACGATGATGGTAAAACGGTAGCTGCCATGGACGTTTTAGCTCCAGGTATTGGGGAAATTATTGGTGGAAGCCAGCGGGAAGAACGTTTAGAAATTTTAGATCAACGCATGGATGAATGTGAATTAAATAAAGAGCATTATTCTTGGTACCGCGATCTACGCCGTTATGGCACGGTACCCCATGCAGGTTTTGGCTTAGGCTTTGAACGTTTAATCAGCTATGTTACGGGGGTAAGCAATGTCCGTGACGTTATCCCCTTCCCCCGCACACCAGGTAATGCCGATTATTAATTGGGGTAGGCTATAAGACTTATAACACCAAGCGAGGGAGAAAGATTTTATTCTTTCTCCACCGCTTGAAGCTAGTGGTCATTAGTTCAACCACTACCCTTAACTAGGTTTGCCTCTCAATCAAAGTCCCTTCGTGCAGTTCTAAAACACGGTCCATGCGATTAGCAATTTGCACATCGTGGGTTACAATCACTAAGGCCGTATTCATTTTTTTATTTAAATCCAACATCAAGTCAAACACCTTATGAGCCGTTGTTTGATCTAAGTTTCCTGTTGGCTCATCAGCTAAAACGCACCGGGGTTGATGGACTAGGGCTCGGGCTATGGCAACGCGCTGACGTTCTCCACCCGATAACTGCGCCGGTTTATGATGGATCCGGGCTTTAAGTCCTACTTGCTCAAGAATTGCTTCGGCGTTTTGCTCAGCATCAGGAATAGCTATACCGGCTAATAATAAAGGCATACTTACATTTTCCAAAGCAGTAAACTCTGGCAATAAATGATGGAACTGATAAACAAAACCTAAATTCTGGTTGCGTAATTGGCAACGTTGCTTTTCATTTAACTTTTGCCAATCGGTGTCATGGATAGTTACGCTGCCCTCTGTAGGTTTATCTAAACCACCAAATAAATGTAAAAGCGTACTTTTACCTGAGCCAGAGGGTCCAATAATGGCAACTCGATCGCCCTTGGCAATATCTAAATTAATATTTTTTAAGACATTAATTTTCGACGAACCATCAGTATACACTTTATGGAGTTGCTGACTTCTTAAAATAACCTCACTCATAATGCAAAGCCTCCGCGATTACCGTTTTTGAAGCTCGCCAAGCGGGATAAATCGTTGCCAGAAAACTCATCAATAATGCCAGAACACAAATTTGCCATAAATCACTCCAGAGGATTTTTGATGGGAGATAATCCACAAAATAAATACTGGATGAAAGTACTTTAATATGAAATACCGCCTGCAACCAATTCACTATCGACGTTGCATTGTCTGCCAAAATCAAACCGCCGATTAAACCCAGTACGGTTCCTACCACGCCGACCATCATTCCTTGGACAATAAAGATGCGTAAAATCGTAGCAGGAGTCGCGCCAATGGTTCTTAAGATTGCAATTTCTGCTTGTTTATCGTTTACCACCATCACTAAAGAAGACACTAAATTAAATGCAGCCACAGCAATAATTAATAATAGAATCATAAACATCATGGTTTTTTCTAATTTTACCGCATGAAAGAACGCGCCAAATTGTTGCGTCCAATTTCCGACTTGGTACTCTTCGCCTAATAACTGAGCTAATTTAGCAGTTAACTCAGGAGCCCGATACACATTATCGATCTTCATCTTAATGCCGCTCACATCAGCACCCATTTGCATGAGCTTTTGTGCATCTTGTAGATTAGTGAAGGCTAATTTCGTGTCAAAATTAAATCCCGTACCCGCAGAAAAAACGCCAACTACCGTAAACCGTTTAAATCGTGGGATCATACCTGCCGGAGTGACCGTGGCTTGTGGAATCATAATAGTTACTTTATCCCCAATCATAACCCCTAAATTATCAGCAAGACCTTTACCTAGAATAATGCCGAAGTGCTGAAGATTGTTCATCGAGCCTGCCAACAATTTCTTACTCAAATGAGTAACTGATTCCTCCACACTTGGATCAATACCAGTTAAAACAATGGGCAAGACTTGCCCATCATGGGTTAATAAGCCTTGGGCTCCCACATAAGGCGCTATAGCTTTAATCCCAGGAACAGCGGCCACTTTTTTGGCCACCCCTTGCCAATCACTTAATTTCTCATCGAAACCCGTAATGGTAATTTCAGGTGCCATACCAAAAAACCGCCGATGAATTTCTTCGTCAAAGCCATTCATGACCGATAACACGGTAACTAAAACCATAACGCCTAAGCCAATCCCAATCATGGAGCTTAGAGAAATAAAAGAAACAAAATGGTTTTTCTTTTTAGAGCGCGTATAGCGCAAGCCTATAAAAAGGGCTAATGGTTTATACATAAGTGGTTTAATTTTAAATAAAAGAACTATTGTACAGGACTTATAAGAAACTCCAAGACTGAAGTCAATTTTTTCACAGCTTATTAAAACTTAATATTACCTTAATGTAAAAAAACTATAATTTACTTAATATAAACAGAATATGGGATTTTTATGCCTGGTTTAATTGAAAAAGTTAATGAGTCTTTAGATGTCTCTGGAGCATTTGATAACTGTTTTTTTCACACCTACGCCACTCATCTTTTAGCAAATAAACAAGCACTGCCCGAAGATTTATTTACGTTCACCTCAATTATTGGGCCTCATAGTGCAGCAAGCAAATTGCAACAGAAATTTGCAACTGATCCCACTCTAACTTTATTTGAAAAACAACATCGCTATAGTCATCCTGAAGAAGAATCCCCAAGCTTTATAGTAGAGAAAACCTTAGTTCTTGGATTTCTATTGCGTGAATGGTTTGCAACTCATATGACCCAAAACATTGAGATTGCAGAGCAAATGCAGGCTAAGGTTATCGTTGGGTTTAATGAATATATAAATTTTAGAGGATGGGGAACTGAAAAGGAGCTATTAACTAGTGGCGAACAAGGGGTCTTGTTCCAAGCGAATGAAGCCTTTTTAGAATATGCCGTATTACGGAATTCCGAGACTTTTGCAGAGAAAGATAAAAAGCCTCAATTTGAAAAATACTTTATCGGTGTTGATAAAGACACCGCCCTAAAAAATTATTGGTTGGCCGAGGGCTATACCAATTATTGCCAATCTATGGCTAAACCAAATACTAAACTATCCCATGCTGACGTAGCCCATGTTCTTGAACACCTTGAGCAACCAATTACTATTTTTGATCAAACTGCGCCCAAGCAACTACTTGAAAGAAGAATTTCTAAGCTTTTAGATGCCTATACTAACGCTCGAGTAGCAGGTAGCTCCCAAGAAATGCTACTTAGTGGGGAAAAAAAGGCATTATATTTAGCCACTCAGGATTTCCTGGAATATGTTGTATTACGTAAAAGTGAAAATTTTAAACAGGAAGATACCCTTCCTGAGTTTGAAAAATATTTCACCGATAAAAATAAAGCTTTTAATAAAGCTGATTTTATTCAAGCATTTAAAATGTATTGGTCAGCTGAAGGTTTAACCAACTACAATCAATACATTAGTCTACCTAGCACTGCAGCAACTAACATTGATGAGGACTTATTCATTATTGGCGAGGAAGAGGAAGGAGCTATTATTTATCGTAATGAAGGCTCTGCAGAGACCCATCCGAAAATGGAAGTAGCCCTAAATGTGCGTGAAGGCCATTATAAATTATTAAGAACTGAAAATACCACTGCCCTACTCGATGACTATGAAAGCAGTTTTAAACAATATAAAATTGATAGAGAAGCCATTTTAGCGCATGTGGGCGATAAAAATTCTTTTGCCCAAAAACAACCTTCTATTTTCGCCGCAGCAATTTGCCCCACAGGCCACTTAAATACAGCACCGTTTGATTTGCTTCTTAATAAAATTGACGAACATCAAGGTTTTGTCAAAGCTACAGAAAAAGAAATAGAGAAAGCAAGAATAGAGGAACAACAAAGAGCCCTTGAAGCAGAGCAAGTTTTAGAGCTACAAAAAAAGCTTGAAGAAGAACAAGCTAGGGCTTTAGAAGCACAAAAAAAACTCGAAGAAGAGCAAGCTAGAACTTTAGAAGCACAAAAAAAGCTCGAAGAAGAGCAGGCTAGAGAGTTAGAGGTACAAAGAAAGTTGGAAGAGGAACAAGCATCAATTGATAAACCTAGCCCTATTGTTGATCAAGTAGATGAAGTCGTAGATATAGTAGCTCTTGACAAAAAACCTAAGAAGAATGTGAAACCTAAGACAGGTATAGATAAAGAAAATATACCTCCACAAGTTAATAATGTGGTGCATGAGACTCAGCCGCAAATAAAAGTGAACGCGACTAAACCTAAAAAGAAGACTGTAGTCGAAAAACATGATTTACATGAAGAGGCGCGGATTGAGCCAATTGTTCACAATCTTCAACCCAAAAAGGTTAAAGTACCGAAAGCTAAGAAAAAACCTGTTGTTGAAAATCATGGGGATGCTATAGAGGTTGTTATCCATCCGCCTATACAACAAGTCGAGGCAATTGATAAAGAGCAGGTTCATTTAAAGAAAGAAGAGCCCCAAGTTGACGATCTGCACGAAGAAGAGATCTTAGCTACTCATAATGTTCAAGCGCCTATTCATGAGCACCCTGAGGTTATTCACAATGACCCGGTAATTGTACCTCCTAAAGAGATAAAACCAGAACCTAAGAAAGAAGTTTTCCCGGAGATAAACAATATTATTTACAAACGCTCTGAGTTTAATAAGCGCATGCAAGAATTAGCAACACAAGTTGAAAGTCTAAAAGGAAGAAGGTACAAAGAACCTGTAAATAGTGAAGACTATCAAAAATTAGATGCTGCTTATAATAAGGCCAATAAAGTTCATGATATTTTAGATAAGAACGGTAAAAAATATTTTAATAAAGAAATAAGTTATGCTGAGTTTAAAAGAAACGCAGATGAAGCTGTTCAAGATGCAAGACCTGTTCTTGAAAATCATCGGGGAGCAAAAGAGGCTTTAGAAGTAATCTTAAATGTAGTTCTATTTTTAGCAGTCCTTGCTCGTTCGGCCTGGAATGGTAAAATGACCTTCTTTAAAGTTGATACGGAATCAGTGAAGAAAGTAGACGCTGTAGTGGAGAGTGTTAACAAAGCAGCTCCTGGAGCTTAAATACTTCGAACTCTTAAATTAAGACCAGATTGCATAACAATCTGGTCTTAAAAACTACTAATATGTTGCCTGTCGAACACAACGTACGTAAGAAGATGCTTCTTTAGGTAGATTTGCCATAGCATTAATATTGTAAGCTTGAGCAGCTGCATCAACCGTATTTCTTTCAGTAGAACTCCAATAATAAGAATTTTGAAAATTACCAAAGCCGAGATCTTTCAAATTAGCCGTTATATTCTGCCCGGCAGTACAATCATACCAAAAATTTTTCAAATTACTTAATTCACAAATCGCAGGTAAATACCAATCAGTATGCTTTTCTAATGTTAAAGTACTGCAAGTAGCTGTCGCAAAATTTGCCGGGGAAGTTGTATTGCCATTAACTCCATTTAACATAGAAACCGCTTGATAAGTATCTCCAGTATTACCAGGATTTGTACTACCCGGAACATAATTCAAATCTTGTCCATAATAGGCATCTGTAGCATTAGATTGCGTGCAACTTCCAGGGCAGCCTAGATCCCAAACCCTATTAGCTGCTTGATCATTTTCTGCTACCACCTTAGCTATTGCATTCGGACTAGTTCCTGAAATAGAAAACACTAAGCCTCCGCCATAACGAAAGGCGATGTAGGGAGAAGGTTCTGCTGGACTATTAATGGCTTTAAATTTAATGACATTCGCTAAATTGGGACGAGTCGCGTTAAACGTTAAAATACAAGCGTTCCCAGCTCCAGGCTCAATCGTATCGCAATTACCGCTGGCACTTACCCCATCCCAACCCCCGGGAAAAGTATAAGTCACATTATAAGCCGTATCCGCACCCGTATTAGCAATTCTAAGCGCAACTCCTGGTGAGCCATTAACGCTAATGATATTCTTTCCTGGTAAAGCAAGTGAGACGCTTAAGGTAGTTGCTGAAGCTGAAATTACCGTAACTTTTTCTTCCTCTATATTTGTATTGGTACCGGCAATCGTTGCCGTAGTAGTCCCTACTTGGCTCCCAGAAGTAAAAGTTAAATTACAAACCCCTTTAGGTGCTAAAGGAGAGGGACATGCACCACTTACGCTTACTTCTAAGCCAGGTTTTTGCACGACTTGTACGCCATAAGCATCGGTAGCCCCATCATTGCTAATTGCTATCTCCTGATAGCCGCCTCCTTGGGCAATAGTCATTGAGGTAGGATTAATACTAAGGTGGGTACGAGAAACGCTACTCTCTTTTCTAATATTTAACATGGAGGTAGTTGGAGGAGTGGAACAATAAACAGGGTTAATTAAACTATTACAAACCTTAGGCCCCCCACGAACTATCTTCCCTACTAATTGATCGGCGGTAATTTGTAGTTCTATGGTGCATGATTTACCCGGTTTCAAATTAAAAACAGGGCGATGACAACTGCCACCAATGACTCGAATACCTTTAGGTAAAGCCACTATACCATTACCATATAAAGTCGATGGTACCCGGGGATTGGCTTTAATCGAGTAAGTGGCGGTTACCACTTGACCAGGATAAATTACCGAGGGAGCTTTTTTTATGGCGGTTATCGCAAAAATAGAGTTTGACGCTAATGAGTCGGCATGTGCAACAGAAATACAACTCAAAATAAGACCCATAAATACTTCAACACCTTTCAGTCCTTGTTTCATTATTTATCCTTATATCAATGCAGTAAGTTGTATACGAAGCTGATTATCATAAAGATGAGCAATACTTAAGGTCTCTCCTGTTTCTTGCGCGGGACTTAGTCCCAACTGAGCTTTGCCTAAGTCAGAGAATTGATATCCCGCACCTAAACGCAAATTGGAGCGCAGATCAACATCAACCCCCAGCCCGACTCCCCAACTGAAAGAAGCATGGGTATTATTTCTAAAGGGTGCTATTGGTAGTTGTGATTCAATTAATGAGATTTCCCTATAGGTAGAGGAGCGATTAAAACCAGCCCCTAGCTCTCCAGAAATATAAGGATGAAATTTTTGTTGATAAGTTCCTAGTAATTTCCCCTCGGCAACTAATCTGGACGATTGTACTTGATAGCGGTAGCTGAAATTTTCAAATTCGGGTAAACCAAATTGCCACACCATTCCTTGGGCTTGCACTGAGGTATTAAAGTGAGCGGCCACACCTAATTGCCAAAATAGAAGGTCAGTCGCCGCGCGTTCAAGACCAAGCCCTAACCCCAACCCCCCACTTAGCTTATAATCTTGGCTGCCCGTGTAGGTATTATGAAAAGGGGCTAATAAAACGAGATCTTGATTGTCATTCATACGAATCCAATCAAGACTTGCATTAATCTGCATGTAAATAGAATTCACCTTATTTAAGGAAGAATCACCTAAAGTGCCAGCATATAAGCCACTAGTACTTAACAATAAAAGTGAAGCCATTACGGATTTTCTCATAAATTCCCTCTTTATTTTTTCTTTATCCAAAAAGTGTAAGTGCAGCACGTTTTAACAATTCAGGTCATGCAGAAAGAATATCGCCGCTAATACTGATTAATAGATTAAATAAATTAAAATAGATTATTAGAACAAAAAAACAACTACAAGCATTTTTTTAAACAAAATTAAATAGTAAATCACTCATGTTACGCACGGTCAATTTTAAGCTGCCATATTTTTAAGCTCCTGCCAAGCAATCTGGTTCGCTCTAAGAATCAATTTGTACTTAATAGCAAAGTGATTTAAATGAGTTTTTATCT
>NZ_RZGQ01000004.1 GCF_003989735.1 Legionella sp. km772
AAACTCATTTAAATCACTTTGCTATTAAGTACAAATTGATTCTTAGAGCGAACCAGATTGCTTGGCAGGAGCTTAAAAATATGGCAGCTTAAAATTGACCGTGCGTAACATGAGTTATTATTAGGAGTGAGAGTTACATGTAAGCTGCTAAGACTCGCAGGAGCTCCGGTTACATTTAAACTTACAGTATTTTGCGCTACTTGCACACATTGAAAGCTAAGTTTAGTGCTTGGAGCGGTAGTGGCTGCGGTTAATTGGGTTGGGTTAAAAGTAGGGTTACAGTTATAGCCATTATATGAAATTGCCCCTGTGGAGAATTTATAGCTGCTACCTACTTTTAATTGCGATACAGTGGTTGTGCTATTCCAGCTTAGCGATTGAGATATGGAGGAGCCAGATTGATTATCGCTTACTACAACAGTGGGTTGAGAGGTGTAACCTACAAGCTCATTAGGTAAGTTCTGCAAATTAATGGCAACTTTTCCGGTTTGTTGTACTACAGCATAACTTATGGTGGCATTGGATTGGTGCTTTGCGGTCACTGTAACTGTTGTGGGAGTCGCTGTACCTTGGTAGCTTCCACCAGAGTTATTGGTTATAGTATCTGCCGCTAAATTATAAGTTCCTGGAGCTAAACTATTAAGAGTAGTACTGCTATTCCAAGGTAATTGCACGTCATTAATTTTTTGACCATTCATTGTTACATGTACTAAAGCGTAATTTTGAGTGACATCCGAAGGTTTTGGGGTGGCATTTTTTAAAACGATGGAGCCAGTTGTATCAATGGGTGCATTCACATAAACACTGGTTGTTCCCTCTATATGGGTATCACTATTGACGCCATATTTAATCTGAATCGATTTTCCTATCGGTAATTTAGTACTCACGCCTTGGTTAGTTGGAAAATGCATGGTGAGAGTAGCTAGATAAGTACCATCACCTTGTTGTTGAGAGCTGATATTCAAATTATTATCTGGATAAGGTAAGGGTGAAAACTCCCCCCAAAAAGTGGTATTCAATGCAGCTTTATTTTTAAAACTTAAGCTCGTATTTTCAAAATCAACAGGTACTGTACAATTATTAGTTAATTTAAGGGTTATATTTTTCCAATATTGATCCCCACTAGCACTAAATTGAGGGGTGATGCAGGTAGTGGGTTGCACAGTAGAGGCTGATTGGGCAGTTATACTTGAAGTAAATAAAATAATAGAGCTCAGGGCCAGGAGAGACGATCTCATAATCACGGTTCCTTATTAGTTAACGTGGTTCCACAAACTAGTTATCTAGATAACAACTATTGATTAAAAAATGGTTACAATGCTAAAGTTTTCAAAAATAATGACGATTAATAAAGCAACTACCTGTTGAATAATTATATAATTAAAGCAAAAAATACCTATTTTAGCAAAAAAAATTATCAAATAGGACAAGGGTAGAGGAGACGATTAATAGCAAAAATGTTATTAATTAATTAAAAAACAAGATCATAGCGGCAATAAATTAAAACAATTAATAGTTAAAAATTTAATAATAAATGAGTGGAACGTTAGCAAAAAGAGAGGCAAAACATAATAAGGTGTTATACCAACGTTCTATGAGTTCGCCCAGTCGTGCGTTTATGCCTATTATTACCAGGACCGTAGGTTGGGCCGTTCGGCTCAACAATGGTATTGCAAGTCCCCAATCATAAACATGGATGATTAAGGCCTGTTGAGCCGAACGGCCTAATGGCACTACCTTAAGCAGTTGAAGCTAAGAAATACTATACAAGACATTGAAAAACAAAAGAAATCAGTTTCCTTTTTAGATATGATTGTTTTGCGAAGAACCATCACCCTAAGACAAGGAAACTGATAATGCAGTGTAAACAAAACAAAATCACAGTTCAAATAAAAACACTTAAAACACAGCTACAGACAAGTAAAGGAAGCCATTTTTTAACCACCATTCTAAATCTAGAATGTTGCCAAGCCCTAATACAATCCAGTGGAGCAATTCGAGAGCGGATTTATACTCCTTTTCAGGTACTACGTAGTTTTTTAAAACAAGTTCTTGCCCCGGACCATTCCTGTAGCAATGCAGTGATGAGCCTTGCTGCAGAACGACTTAATAATGGTAATAAGGCCATTAGCATCAATACAGGACCGTATGTGAAGGCAAGAAAAAGGTTGTCTGAAGAACTGCCTCATGAGTTAGTCAAAACGCTTGGAAATAAATCATTGAAACAGATGAGTAATGCATGGAAGCCCTTTAAGCGTGAAGTCAAACTGGTGGATGGCACGACAGTTCAAATGCCTGATCCAAAAGCTAACAACAAGACATTTCCAAAGCATGCCAATAAAAAGAAGGGCATTGGCTTTCCCTTGGCTCGAATCGTAGCTGTTTTATCGCTGACTACAGGTGCAGTAATGGATTATGCCATAGCAGCTTATAAAGGGAAAGGAACAGGAGAGATTACCTTATTAAAAACAATATTAGGATGTATATCCAAGCAAATGATCTCCTGATAGCCGATCGCTTATACTGTAATTTTTTCTTAGTCTATGACCTTATGCGCCAACAGGCTGATTTGGTTGTTCCGGGGCACAACCAACGCCGATATGACTTTCGCAAAGGCCATCGCCTAAGTAAAAAGGAACATATTGTTACATGGATAAAGCCAAGAAAACCTTTAGGAATGTCTCAGAAAATCAAAGAGCTTTTATCACTCTATTAAAGGCGATGGGAGGCAGAAATACATTTACACTCGATTAAAACCATTATGGGAATGGATAAACTCTCTTGTAAATCACCCGATATGGTAAGAAAAGAAATCGGAGTTTATTTTTTGGCTTATACCATCATTCGTTATGTGATGGCTGATGCAGCAAGACACCATCAAGTATCCCCCAGATATATTAGTTTTAAAGGAGCCCTTCAATTGAACAATGAATTTATGCCTTATTTAGCAGCTTGTTCCAGTCAAACGAAATGGCTAAGGCTTTATAATCAGCTGTTAGGTCTCATTGTCGCCAAAAAAATAGGTAATAGGCCGGGGAGGTGTGAGCCTAGAGCGATAAGGCTTCAACCAAAATCTTATCCCATTCTAAGAGCGTCTCGAAAAATGGAACAGCTTAAGTTACGAAGAAAACAAGCAAGAAAAAATAAGCGGCTCGAAAATGAATATCTTGCCGCTTAAGGTAGTGCCATTAGGCCCAACGGCCCAACCTACAAAATGGCGCAGTATACATCAGTAGGTGAACCTTTGTGAGGAATAAGTAGGTCCCAGAAAGTAAGCTGAACGGGTTGGATTTGAGTGTAGGTTGGACAAATTATCCTGTCGAAAAAGCGCAGCATACATCAGTATGTGAGCATTTTGAGGCAGAATAATTTGTCCAAGATGCACCAAAGACAACACGTTCAGAAAAAAAATCCCGGAACAAGCCCGGGACTCAGGTAGAGGAGACAGCTAATTAATCGCGGCCAGAAAATGCACTTAAAATATTTAAGAGGCTTACGAATAAATTATAAATCGACACATACAAACCAACTGTTGCACTAATGTAGTTAGTCTCACCGCCATGGATAATTTCACTTGTTTGGAATAGAATTAATCCCGATGAAATTAAAATAAAGGCAGCTGAAATTGCTAATTGAAGCGCAGGAATTTGGAAAAAGATCCCCGCTATCATCGCGAGTACAGCTAACATGGTGCCTACAAATAAGAAGCCGCCTAAGAAACTAAAGTCCTTTCTGCTAGTCAGGGCATAACCAGACAAGCCAAAGAAAATCATACCAGTACCGCCTAAAGCAGTGGCCACGATTTGATGTCCATTAGCAAAACCTGTTATGTAATAATTTAAAACAGGGCCTAAGGTATAGCCTAAAAAGCCAGTAAAAGCAAAAGTACTTACTAAGCCCCAAATACTATTTCTAGTAGCTTGGGTTAGAAACATTAAACCATAGACACCCACAATCATTAATAATGGGTTCATTGGTCTAGCACCCGTTGCAAAGGCTACATAAGCCATAAGGGTACTAAATAAAAAGGTTAAACCTAGTAGTAAATAAGTATTTCTTAATACTCTGTTTGTAGAAATCACAGAATCACTACGGCGAGTAATAATGTTCACTTCGTTTCGGTTCATTGTCTTAGAACTCCATATTGTTTAATATTATATTAGCATATATGTAGACAAGTTGCTCATATTTCAAGTATGTCTACTAATTATATTTTTTATAAGTGCGAACTTGTATTTATGCCTAGCTTAAGGATACCAGCAACTCTTATTATTAGGAAGAAAGGATGATATTGTCAATTTTGTTTTGGGCTTCGCAATCGCTCTGTAGTATGATTATTATCATCAACTTAAGGACTTGGATATGCAAAAAGTAGGACTAATACAAATGACTTCCTCTACAAAGGTTGAGGAAAATTTAGCGTTTGTTGAAAAAATGATGATGCAAGCTCATCAAGAATCACTGTCTCTAGTATCTTTACCCGAAAATTTTGCATGTATGGGAATTAATGATGATAAGTTTCGAGTGGCTGAAACTTACGGTCAAGGCCCTATTCAAGAAAAAATGAGCCAATTTGCCAAACGTTTCAATTTGTGGATCATTGCCGGCACTGTTCCTATAAAAACCTCGGGAAGAAAAGTACGCTCAACCAGTATTGTCTTTGACAATAAAGGGCAGCATGTAACACGGTATGACAAAATTCATTTATTTGATGTTCGCGTTTCTGATAGAGAAGCCCATAAAGAATCCAATGATATTGAGCCCGGAAAAGATGTGGTGGTTGTTGATACCCCTGTTGGAAAAATAGGGTTAACTGTATGCTATGATCTGCGCTTTGCTGAACTTTATCAAAAGTTATTATTTAAAGGTGCTGAGATATTTTCAGTACCTTCTGCGTTTACAGCAATTACAGGACACGCACACTGGGAGCTTTTACTCAGAGCTAGAGCTGTTGAGAATTTAAGTTTCGTTTTAGCTGCTAATCAATGCGGCCACCATGAAAATGGTCGCGATACTTATGGTCATAGTATGGTGGTTGAACCTTGGGGTAAGATTGTGGCGCAGAAAAAAACAGGAATAGGTTTGATAACTGCAGATATCGATTTACAAAGGCTTAAACAGTTAAGAGAACAATTCCCTTGCATTGAGCACCATGTTTTAAAATAAGCATTTTTTGCTGCTAAAATAACACTAATAATAATGAATTTTATTTATAAAGGTATTTAAATGAGCCAATCCCTTACCATTGCCAAACAAATGTTACTAGAACCCAACTCTTTAGATGAGCAGAGTATAGAAAAACTATTTAAAACAATGATGAACCATCACATTGATGATGCTGATTTATATTTTCAAAGCTGTAATTATGAATCCTGGTATTTAGAAGACTCAGAAGTAAAAAGCGGTAGTTATTCTTTGGATAAGGGGGTAGGGATACGTGCCGTAAGTGGTGATAAGACAGGCTTTGCTTATTGTGACGATATTGTTTTGCCCTCCATGCTACGGGCAGCAGATGCAGCTCGTTCTATAGCCTTAGTGGGTTCGAAAACGACAAAACCCATCCATGTTTCTACCTCGCCTACGCAACGTTATCAAGGTCTAAATCCTATTGAAACAATGAATAAGCAAGAAAAAATTGCTTTACTAGAAGCTATCGACAAAGAAGCTAGAAGACTTGATCCTCGTGTTATTCAAGTAAATGCTTCTTTAAGTGGTTGTTATGAAGTAGTAATGGTTGCGGCAATGAATGGACAGATGGTTGCTGATGTAAGACCCTTAGTCAGTGTAAATGTAAGTGTAATTGTTGAAGATAAAAATGGGAGAAGAGAATCCGCGCGCACCGGCGGTGGTGGACGGGTTGCTTATTCTTATTTTTTACAAAAAGAACATGCCTTATTGTATGCCAGGGAAGCGGTGCGTGAAGCCCTAATTAACTTAGAAGCACAACCAGCACCTGCAGGAACTATGCCTGTGGTTTTGGGCCCTGGTTGGCCAGGGGTTTTATTACATGAGGCAGTAGGCCACGGTTTAGAAGGGGACTTTAATCGTAAGGGCTTATCTGCCTTTTCGGGGCGAATGGGGCAACAAGTAGCAGCTCCAGGAGTAACCGTAGTTGACGATGGTACTTTGGCGGATCGCCGGGGTTCCTTGACTATTGATGATGAAGGTACTCCATCCCAATGTACCACCCTA
This sequence comes from Legionella sp. km772, assembly GCF_003989735.1. Taxonomy (GTDB): domain Bacteria; phylum Pseudomonadota; class Gammaproteobacteria; order Legionellales; family Legionellaceae; genus Legionella. Next base: position 6,193 of record NZ_RZGQ01000004.1, read on the forward strand.
ATTGATAATGGCGTTCTAGTAAATTACATGCAAGATAAGCTCAATGCTAAATTAATGGGTATGAAATCTACCGGAAATTGCCGTCGTGAATCCTATGCTCATATCCCAATGCCCCGCATGACCAATACTTATATGTTGGCTGGAAACCATGATCCTGAAGAGATTATAAAATCAGTAAAAAACGGTTTATATGCGGTTAATTTTGGCGGCGGTCAAGTGGATATCACTTCAGGTCAATTTGTCTTTTCTGCCAGTGAGGCTTATTTAATTGAAAATGGTAAAGTCACTAAACCGGTTAAAGGAGCTACTTTAATTGGTAATGGTCCGGAGGTGATGAAGAAAATATCCATGATTGGCAATGACTTAGCTTTAGATAGGGGAATTGGCGTGTGTGGAAAAGATGGGCAATCTGTACCTGTGGGTGTGGGACAGCCTACTTTAAAAATTGATGCCTTGACCGTCGGTGGAACCAATTAAACGAATAAACTATCGCCTCCCTAGTTTCCAATTTTTCGAGGTGCCCATGGTATACCATCGGCACCTCGCATAAGCTAACTATCAATTTACCCCACTTGCTGAATCTTCACTACCATTCCCACATAGGGATTATCAAGGTAATAGATTTTCCCCTCCTCAATACGTTGTTTTTGAGAGACAGTAAATGCAGCGCTTGGATCACTCGGAGGTGAAAATTGTAACCTTGCATCGAATGAATAATAACTTCCTTGCTCTACTTGTATGGTGCCCTGCATGAGCCAACCTTTATTGTTGGTTCGCGGAAGAGCCACTTTTTCTTGTTTTTTTGCGCTTTGTCGCCAGCTGTATTGGGCAAGTACCCTAAATTGTGATTTGCGGTTTAACAAATAATATTCGTCGTGCAAGCTTGATTGGGACGGTGGCAGAAGGGTATAAAGCTTCGCTGTTTTTATGGTGCTAGAAGTTAAGGTTAGAGCTTTTTTATCTATAGGTAAGAAAGGTAGATGCAGATCCTGAAGTTCATTCGTATTTTGGGGGTGGGCAAATAAGATTAAGTCAATTTGGTAGGTGCCTTTAGCGAGGCTTAAACCACAATAAATAAGAGTAATAAGGGCTAAAATAACTCGATACATAATCATCGCTTCTTGTGTTTTTTAGTGCATTATACTTATCTCTTTTTAATAAGCCAAAATAATTAAAGAGGAAACTATAGCGGCATCAGCAGTGATGAAGGGATGAAATCGTTATTAAAATTTGCTAAGAAATAATAGGTGCTCATTAAACCGCATACATTTGGACCAGAGCAAGCTACCTCAAAGCCTTAATTTTTATAGGTCTGGTATAGTGTTTTCCAGGCCATAGGCTCTCTAGTTGCTTCATAGGCGGCTTTAATTTCTTGGGCAGTTTTTGCAATTGATAAATGGGTATTATCAATGGAAAAATCATAGATCATATTTTCATGAGTCATTATGGCACTCGTACGATTCCACCCCCCTGGGCGTCCATTACCAACTATATCATCGCTCCCTGCATTACTGCTTCGTTGTAATTCCCGGCGCACTCCTTCTTCATCGGAAACAAACATTCCAACATAAAAGACGTGATAGGGAATAAAAACATCTAAAGCGCTGCGGAACCATTTAGAAGACCAAAAAAGTTGATCAGAAACGACATTAATTCCAGCGTCTAAATAAGCACTAATAGAGCGATAAGAGGTAAAAATAACCTTATCTAGCAAAGGGCCTGTTGCAATGTCATAATATTCTAAACCTTCTTGAATGTATTTTCGAGCCGTAAAATAACTGGGCTCAATCGTAGACATATTATTTTGTTTAGGAGGGGTAGCTTGAGAATAGACATCCAGTCCTAATAAAATAAATTGCTCTTCAAATAAATCTTGCAGCGCCCGACAGGTACTGGTTTTTCCGCAACTGGACGAACCATTTAAAATAATTAATTTTCCGGTTTTCATTTGAATTACCTATATAGTTCTAGTTTTTTAAATACTGCTAGGGCTTCTTCTCGAATATCCGCAAAAATTGCTTCTACGGATTTAATTTCATGAACTAAACCTACACTTTGCCCGGCATAAAGCGCCATGGCCTCAAGCTCACCTTCCATTGTCGCAGTAGGTAGGACATAGCTGTAACGAGGAAATTCTTTACTTGATGTTTTCGCAATGATTTCATGTTCACCCGGCCTTTTCCCTGCAGGCGCCTTACCTGTCTTTTGCCAGTTTTCATAGGTAGAATTACGTAGAGTACGCATCCACGAGTTAGGCCAACCAATATTGAATAAATTATTATAAACGGTATCTGTTTCACGTGAGTTAAGAAGTTTTTCTTTATAATACTGGTGCACACCCGCTTCTGTACTAGCTAATAATCGAGTCCCAATAACAACGCCAGAAGCCCCTAAAGCCAGAGCGGCGGCTAAGCCACGGCCATCCGCAATACCGCCAGCGGCTATTACTGGGGTGGAACCTACTACATCAACTACGGCTGGTATAAGTGGTAAACTAGCTACTTCCCCCCACAAATGCCCACCAGCTTCCCAACCTTGAGCCACAATCACATCAACTCCAGCGTCAACGGATCTCTTTGCCTCTTCGGCAGAACCTACCGTATGAATTACTTTGGCTCCAGCTGCGTGAATTTGTTGGACGAAAGGAGAGGGGTCTCCCCAAAAGAACCAAATATTTTTTATTCCATAATCGAGACTAATCGCTAACCGCTCTTTTTGCTCCCATTCTAATACTAAATTGACTCCTAAGGCGTTGTTAGTTAAGGCTTGCGTGCCTTTAATCATGGCATGGATTTCCTCACTCGACCTGACACCCAAAGGTAGAGTACCTAAACCGCCTGCATTAGCTACCGCTGCAGCAAATGCCGGACTTGCCGCACCACCCATAGGACCTTGAAAGATAGGGAGTTTAATATTCAACAGATCGCAGATCGGCGTATGGAGCGGCATGATAAATTCCTTTTCATTTAAAATTACCTTTATTGTAGTTCATTAGTAAAAACATAAGAAATCAATTTCATTATTTTGCTGTTTTTTTAATCATATATTGATAAAATAATTCTAACTTTAGAACTTCTATAGAATTAATAAAATTTGGTATGTTTTGATTTATCTTGAAAGAATAAAGGCAACATTTAATTCCTAAATAATCCTTTGTAGGATTTTAAAAATACATAATAAAAAACTACCGCTATAATTAGAAAAAATAATATAAATGGAAATAAACAATGTTCAATCATTTCATCGATGCCTTCTTACTCGCAGTAAAAAATTACCCCCATAAAACGGCTATTTATTTTGGAGAGGAGCAATTTACCTATGAGTCGGTGCATAAATATTCTGATACCTTAGCTCATGCTATTTCTAAATTAGGCCTTCCGAAAGAAGCCATTATTCCTTTAGTTCTGGAAAGAACACCTAATATTATCATCACCATGTTAGGAATATTAAAGGCCGGGTGCGCATTTTTACCTATTAGCCCTTCTTCACCTTGCTCTCGCATTGAATACATCTTAGAGGAAACTAAGGCTAAACTTGCTTTTTGCGATAGTTCTATTCGATTTAAAATACCAGAAGGGCTTACTCTAATTAATCCTGCCGATCTCGAGATAAGTTCAAGAGACTATCTACGCCCCAATTTGACAGGAGAAAATCTGGCTTATGTGATGTATACCTCAGGTTCTACTGGAAATCCTAAAGGTGTGTTAATTGAACATCATTCAATGATGAACTTATTTTTTTCACTAATCGAAACACTGACTTTATCAGAAAAAGATTTATTTTTAGCCCTTACGGACTATACCTTCGATATTTCTTTAATTGAACTATTAATGCCACTGACTTTAGGCGCAGGCTTAGTTTTAACGGAGCACGGAGTTGTTGCTGACGGCAAGAAAATAAAACACTATATCAATCAATTTAATGTGACCCTCATGCAGGCAACCCCTTTGACCTGGGAAATTTTATTAAAAAATGGATGGGTCAACGATGGGGCTGCACAGATATTAGTAGGTGGTGAACAATTTAAATCGAGTCTTGCTGCAAAACTTAATTATGAAAAGGGTAATATTTGGAATGTTTACGGTCCAACAGAAACTTCTATGTGGTCAATGATTTATAACCTTCGGTCACCTCTATCCTTTGAATCTGTACCTTTGGGGGAGACTGTTGCAAACACCAGTATTAAGTTAGTAGACATGGAGGAGCCTGGCCAGACTGAACTTTATATAGGTGGCAAAGGTGTAGCACGAGGATACCTTAATGCGCCTGAACTGACTGCCAAAAAATTTGTAACCAATGAAGAGGGAGAGCGTTTTTACAAAACCGGAGATTTAGTCACTAAAACAGAAGATGGAGCACTTTGTTATCTGGGAAGAGCAGATGATCAATTAAAGTTTGGTGGTATTCGTATTGAGGCTGGCGAAATAGAGGCTACTATTGAGAATGAAGTTTTTGTAAAAAAAGCGGTGGTAAAAATTCATGAGCATAACGACTACTACAAAACCTTAGCTGCTTATGTAGAAATGGATGAAGAAGCTTTATTTGCCCACGGTAATCAAATAATTAGCGAAGACTCCTCGTCCTACATAGAAGCTATTTATGACGAAGTTTATACCCATGCTAAAGAGTTTGAATATGAAGAGCTCAATACCTGTGGTTGGCAAAATTCTTTTACTGGTCAAATTTTTAACTCAGAAGAGCTCTCTGAATCCTATACCACGATTCGAGATTACATTCAGAATGCCGATCTGACTCATGTTATGGAAGTTGGTTGTGGCACAGGCGGCTTACTTTTAAGTTATCTCCCCCAAGCTCAACAGGTAACCTTAGTAGAAGTTTCAAATAATGCCCTCGATTACGTGCGCACTATTATTCCGAACGAATTTAAAGATAAAGTGTCGTATAAATTAGAATCCATGATTAATATTCATGAATCATATCAGTTCAGTTGCGTTATTATAAACTCTGTCCTTCAGTACATGCCTAGTGTAAAATCAATTGTTGATTCATTAAAACAACTTATTAAAGCAATAAAGCCCGGCGGTACTCTACTTATCGGTGATGTTCGTTCGCTTGAGTTATTAGATGTTTTCTTGGCAATGAAATACTTTCATCATCATCCTGATGCAAATGAGATAAATCCTGCCCATTTGTACTATAAATCAAGAGAAACGGAGATTGTCCTTTCCCCGTTATTTTTCTATGCGCTAAGAGAGCAATTTAAACGCATAAGTTGGGTAGATATAAATGTGAAGCAGGGGAACTATTTTAATGAACTTAATTATTTTCGCTACGATGTTGTACTGCATATAGAAAAAGATATAGAGCACATGGAATGCTACCATGTTGGATTTAATGAATTTCAAGAAAAAGAGTTAATCACTAGAGCTCCTCAACCTGTTAAAATTAGCAATGTACCTTATGATTACCTTTCTCGACTTTGCACCCATTTATCCCTGCAGGAAAAAAGCGCATTGCAAAATATGTTAAAGAGTTCTTCGCTCTTGGTTGAAGAAAAAAATAACCGTAGCGCCTCTTTAATCAATCAAAGGTTTCCTGGATATCAAACCTTTATTCATTATCAACAAAACGCTCCCTTGCATTATCTGCAATTACTCTTAGTCCCTATCTCTTCTTCCAATAAACTTATTCGACCTATAGACAAAGAAAAAATTGATTCTTTTCATCCTCATTGTCGCGAACCGTTTAGCCCCTGGTTACAAAAATTTTGTTTTGACCATATCAAAATGAATGTTAAAAAACATGTGATGGCTTGGGTTAATCCCTCAATTTATCTATGGGTAGAAAAATGGCCCCAAACTATTAATGGTAAATTGGATAAAAAGAAACTGGTCCTCCCTAATTCCTCGGAGGTAGAACAAGATAACGGCTCTATATTATCGCAGTTGAAACAACTCTGGCTTAATATTACCGGCAATCATGCGCTAATCACTGAAGAATTTTGGACTCATGGTGTTTCGTCTTTGTCGATGTATTATTTTTTAGCTACTATTAATGAAACATTTCATTTACATATGACCTATCATGAATTTCATCAATACAATACTATGGAGAAAGTGGCTAACTATATAGAGTTATTACTTGCCTCATCATTTAATGAGGAAAGGGATAAGGATTTTTAATGATCAAAAAAAAATCTAAGAGGGATAGATCCCAAACGCTGGGTAATTCGTCTGCGCAAAATAATGATCAGCAATTTGTTTTTATTGTTGATTCTAATTACCAAATTAAAGAGATGGTGCTAAATAGCCAGCAAGAGATTTTTTCCTCGCTTTATTCCTACAAGAATAAATCAATTTTTGATGCCATGGAGTTTTTAAATCTAGATAAAGAGTACGTTTCAGCTCTGCTAGAGCAAGCAAAAAAGCACTTATTTCAACACACGCGCTTAGCTGACCTCTATTCAAATTACCAATATAGTCTATCGCTTACTTATGTAGACCCGAACTTCTGTCTTATCTTTAATTTAGCGGAAAATTCTAACGACAGTTTACACTCTTATTTTAACTCGATTATTAATTCGCTTCCTGGCGCCATTTATTGGAAAGATCGCGAGGGTCATTATCTGGGCTGTAATCAATTTGTTGCTCAAATGGCTGGTTTTGACAAACCCGAACAGATAATCGGCAAAACCGATTTTGATTTATGCTGGAGCGAATTTGCAACGGATTGGCGTATTCTCGATTTACAAGTAATGCGTGATGGAAAACCTATTAAAAAAGAAGAAATTGCTAAACTTGCTGATGGACGATTGATTACAGAGTTGACGATAAAACATCCTTTGTATAATCAACAAAATGAAATTGTTGGTATCATCGGAACCTCTATGGATATCAGTGAGCAAAAAAAATTGCAAAAAGACCTGATGGAAGCCCATCAACAGGCTGAGGCCGCCAATCAAGCTAAAACCGAATTTTTAGAAAACATGAGTCATGATATTCGTACTCCTGTAACTGGAGTAATTGGCTTATCAGAAATACTTGAAAAAGCTTTGGTTGACCCTATCCATAAGGAGGATGCACATTTATTGTATGAAAGCGGCAATCAGCTGTTAAATATGTTGAATGAAATTTTAGATGATGTGCAGGCCGGTAATTCTAATCAACTTGATATTCAAGAGGAAACTTTTGATCTTCGCCAATGTTTGGATAATTTAATTAAGTTAGAAGCGCCTACTGTGACGGCAAAAAATTTAAGCCTAAAGGCTCAAGTGGATCCTGCTGTTCCCACTTTAATAGTGAATGATCGCAAAAAAATCCATCACATTTTGTTAAATCTTTTAGGTAATGCTATTAAATTTACTAATCAGGGTGGCATTACGCTTCAGGTTCGAAATTTAAAAACCAAGGGATTAGAGACTACTTTAGAGTTTACAGTTAGTGATACCGGTATTGGCATACCTGAAGATCAACAAGCTAAGGTCTTTGAGCGTTTTTTTCGGGCTAATCCCTCTTCTAAAGGTGTATATAAAGGCTATGGACTTGGTCTTCACATAGTACAGTCTTATATTGCTCTCTTAGGTGGAACTATTCGTTTAAAAAGTAAAGAAGGGATTGGGACATCCATTTCTTTTGATCTGGTTTGTAAAATAGGCAAGCAAGAAGATCTTCCTAGGGTTGTGATAAAGGAAAGCTCTGCTAAAAATCTTAAATCCTCTCCTAAGGAGGAGAGCCTTCATTTTTTACTTGTTGAAGACAATGTAATTGCTCTAAAAGTACTGGAGTCCATGCTTGAAAACCAAGGTCATCGCTTTATCTCGGCCACGAGCGGCGAGGAGGCTTTAGAACTCGTTAAATTAAATTGTTTTGATTTAATCATTACTGATATTGGTTTGCCGGGTATGTCGGGTACAGAGTTAGCAAACCATATCCGTCATGAGGAGAGGAGTCGTAACTGCAGGCCAACCCCTATTGTTGGTTTAACCGGACATGCGCCAGAGTCAGCAAGACCCGAATGTCTTAATTCTGGAATGAATGAAGTGTTCAGAAAACCTATTAATTCAAATAGTTTACAAGTAATGATTGAACAATATGCCCTTATAAATAAACTAAAATTGCCAGCAAAAACTCAAATTGGCGAGTCAGGAGCGCAGGAAGATAGATTACCCGAGCTCGATAGTTTTGAGCTTTTTGATCCTCAAGATGGGCTTAAATACACCAATGATTTAATCTTATTGGCCTCCGTATTAAATACTTATTTATCCCCTGTTGTACAGGATGATGTCCAAAAAATGGTTGAGTTCTATGAGCTGGAAAAATGGGATAAAATAGATCAATTAGCGCATCGAATAAAAGCAGGCGTTGCCTGTCTTGGTACAATACGTTTACAAAAAGCTTGTGCATATATTGAGCATTATTACAAAACAAAACAAAAAGACTTGCTAGAAGCATCCTATCATCAATTCCTTAGTGTGAATAAGGCAACGATAGCCGCGGTAATTCATTGGCTGCAAGAGTCATTGAAGCATTAATGGTATAGCCAATAATGCTTCCCTCTTAGTCTTCAGCTAATAATTCCTAAGCTACGCTTGGTCTGCAAGTGCCACTAATCTTACCTATACATAAATTCCTGGGGTCAGTCGACAAAGCAATGATGATATCTCTAGTTATCCCTCGATAAAGCCTCTCTAAGTATGGAGGCTATGAGTTAGGCTTATAAATCAGCGCCATGTTATTCGACAACTACTCTTGGAAATTTATCTGCATAATTAATGGGTTTCTGGGCAAGTTCTATAGCACTTTTTAAGGCTGTTTTGATAAAGGGTTTTGCTATTTCTTGGTCCATTTGACTAGCAATAGGTGTACCCTTGTCGCATTGCTTGCGTATATTGCTATTTAAAGGAAGTTGGCCAAGTAAAACCGAATGATGATTTTGGCATAAACCCTGGGCGCCTCCTTCACCAAAAATGGTTTCTTCATGTCCACAATTACTGCATAAATGGGTAGACATATTTTCAATGACACCTAATACATCAATACCGGTCTTTTCAAACATGGTTAAAGCTTTCTGCGCATCAAGCGTCGCTACATTTTGGGGTGTGGTTACTACTATTGCTGCAGTCAGGGGAATTTTTTGCACTAAAGTTAGCTGAATATCTCCCGTACCAGGTGGTAAATCGATAAACAAATAATCCAGTTCATTCCAACCGGTGCCATCAAGCATTTGAATTAGGGATTTGGCAAGCATTGGGCCACGCCAGATTAGAGCATGCTCCATATTGGTTAAATAGGCAATCGACATAGTTTGGATACCATAGGCTTCAATAGGTAAATAGAAGTCATCAGCAATTTCTACAGGACCTTGGGTGCCCAACATCAAGGGTATACTTGGGCCATAAATATCTGCATCTAAGATTCCTACTCGGGCGCCTAATTTTGCCAGCGCTGCTGCCAGGTTGACTGTGACTGTTGATTTACCTACGCCACCTTTACCCGAGGCTACTGCTATAGTATTTTTCACCCCGCGCAAACCTTTTCCCACGAATTGAGTTTTATGAGCGCGAATAAATTGTTTAATAACAACACTACATTGATGAGTTGGAAATTGCTTTTTTAACGCGCTTTCGACAATATTTTTGTAACTTTCTTCTAATAAGAGAGAAGGAAATCCAGCCGTAATACTCAGTTGAAGGCGATTATTATCCATCTCTAGGGTATATTTTAAGCCCATGTCCTTACCAGTTAGTTCGAGGAAGGGATCAACAAGGGAATCTACTAGAGAAATAATAATCGCTTCAGCGCTCATGAATTTACCTTTAAGTAAAAAGTCTAATCATACCTCAGGCAGGGTTACTTTTTCTACTCCTTAATCTTTCGTTAGGAGGTGAATTCAGGTTCATAATGCCAATGTTGCCAGTGATTACTGGCTAAATAATACAGACCACATTGAATAGGAAGCAGGGAGTGCTGTGCTAAATATTGAGCATATTCCTGAAGTTGCTGTTGGTATTTAGCGTCGCTTATTTTGTCTTCTTTGCCAGTTTTAAAATCAATAATCCATAATGAGTGTTGATCTTCAAAGGTACGATCAATAATCCGTGTAACTAGACTGTTATCTTTTTCCAGCAACAATTCATATTCATTATGTTCATTATGATGTGGTGCAATGATCCATTGTCCAATGGGATCTTGAAATAAGCGTATCATTTGATCAGTAATGGAGGATAATGCAGCGGTTTTAGTTTCCTTATCTAGCCCTAATTGGGTTAGTTCTTGTTCTATTAAATCCCACGGCAAGTCCTTAACAGTTTGAGGATGATTGTCACAAATCCATTGTAAAAGACGATGAGTGACGACGCCTAGTAAGCGAGGAATAGCTAACTGTAAAGCCGGGATTGGGTTTAATGGTCTTGGATTACTTTGAGGAGGGCTAAGATAAAAGTCTATGGGCAATCGACTTAACTGAGGTAGGGTAGTTCCTAATTCTCCATCCAGTTGCTGGGGCTCATATATGGTGAACTCTTGTTGTTTTAATAGACCGCGGAAGGACTTTTTTGCTGTTTTTCCAGTGCCATCTAAAAGATAAAGACGTTTTTTCGCTCGAGTAACTGCTACATAAAAAAGACGTTGTGCTTCATAGTGGGCTTTCTCTTCATCTAGGGTATTTAAATAATCATATAAAAGGCATTGCTCTTGATGAGCTCCTTTGATGGGCGAAACAAGAAAAATATCCTCCTGGGTACTCGGTAATTTCAACCACCGTAGTAAAGGGGCATCGCTCCGGCTTGGTTGGGCGCCTAAGCTTGGGAGAAAAACCGTATCAAACTCTAATCCTTTAGATTTATGTATCGTCATTATTTGTAAACGAGAGACCGAGCTTTGTTGTGAATAGAGATTAACTAACTCATTATAAAACTCATTTATATTGCTTAGCCGGCCCTCTTCATCATAGCGATCTAACAATGACCAAAATTGTTCTAGATCATTGAGCTCGTCTTGATTAAGGATGATTTCTAGATGTAGTTTTTTAAGGGTATTACCCACCCATTCTGATAAATGAACCTGGCCTCGTAGTGATAAGGCTTCTTGCATTACTTGCATAAAAAATCGAGCACGCAAACGACCTTCATCACTTAATTCCGAGATCTTATCTATTTGCACTAGATTGCTATAAATAGAACCGGAGGTATTAAATTGTGCAATAGAGTGCAAATCATTTAAAAGTAAGCCACAATAAGGACTACGCAAACAAGCAAGCCAAGATAGGCGATTAGCGGGCATCAATAACGCCTGAGTAATAGACCAGACATCGCGCAAATGCGGCAAATGCGCTAAGCGAGCGATGTCAGTACCTTGATAGGGGATTTGATGTTCACGAAGCAAATTAATAATGGTTGATAATTGGCTTCTTGAGCGTACTAAAATAGCGAGACTTTGTTCTTTATCAGCGGCTAACTCTTCACGAATTCGTGCAATTAAATAATTTGCTTCTTGTTCACGATTGCTGCATTCAATAGCATGAATAGCACTTAAATGAGTATCTTCAACTACGTGCACTGAAGGATGGAAGGGTACTGCACCTGACTCAATATCTATTTCCTTGGGAAAGACATGGATAAACTGCTGATTAATCCAATTAACTATAGTGTTGGTAGAGCGAAAATTACATTGTAATTGTAAAAAGTTAAGCTGTACTGGACCAATGCCTTGGGTTTTAGCACGAAAAAATAAGCCGACTTCCGCCTGCCTAAAACGGTAAATAGACTGCATCGGATCGCCTACGATAAATAGAGTTTTGCCATCTCCAGGTTGCCAGCCTTGCAGTAAGCGGGTTATTAATTCAAATTGGCTTATAGAGGTATCTTGAAATTCATCAATTAAAAGATGATGAATAGCATTGTCTAAATATAAGGCTAAATCGGTGGGGTTGCTCTCATTACCCAGTGCTGTTAAAGCTTGTTGGGAAATGGTGGTGAAATCAAGTTCATTATGTTCAATGAATAAAAGATGTAAATGGCTAACAAGAATAGGTAATAAATGAAATAGTGCTTGTAATACTTCCCATTGCTCAAGATCATATTCTGGTTTAGGAAGCTGGCTTACTTGAAGTAAGGCTGCGTGAAATTCTGGATAATCTTGTAAGTTCAGTAATAATTCTTTGCTGTTTTCTTTCAGTTGTTTGTATTGAGCAGGTGGGCAAGATCCGCTTTTTAATCCTACATGGTGGTCGAAGCTTTTGCGGATATTTTGGTCACTACCCAAAATTAGTTGGCATAAGGCTTTGGCGAGCTCAGGGGTTATTTCATTAAAATTGTTCCAATTATTGAGGGGGTAACGAGGAGATTCAGGATTATTTTCAATCTGCACCAGCTCTTTAGAGAGCATTACTAATTGATAGGCTAATTCTAATGGTAGGCTTTTTTTCAAACGCGCTAATTCATGTTGTTCAATAAATTGTAAGGCTTGTTCAAATGTTGTTTTATCTTGGATACGCGCTTGAAAAAGAGGAGATAGCCATTGATCTCGCTGTATTAATAAATCTTTGAATAAACTAAGTAAGAGTTCTTGTTTATTGTCTACATGGAGTAGTAAAGTTTTGATTGATGAATGATAGTCGGGATGATCTATAGCAAATTGGATACATTGTCTACCAGCATTGAGATAGTGACGTTCTGGTTTATCCGTAATTTGTGCATAAGCGATTTGCTGCTCTAATAAGGGAATGGCGTGATTTATACTGTTGCATAAGGAATCAATGGTAATGATTTTTAAGCGATTAGCATGATCTAATAAATTCCATTCACAACGTGCATCTTGTTCCAGGGCTTGCTGGGCAAAATTTAAAGTAACTTGATGATGAGCTGATTTTGCTGTTTTTTTTGCAGACGCTTGTTGTAGTGCGAGTATAATCCGCTCTCGCATTTCACTGGCCGCTTTACGAGTAAAAGTGAGGGCAATAATCTGCTCTGGAGCACTGACTGTACTCAACAAACGCAAATAGCGCTGCGTCAAAATTTCGGTTTTTCCTGACCCTGCAGGAGCCTGTACAATAAAAGAACAGTTTGGATCGGTTGCCCGTGCCCTTTGTTCTCCATCAATGAGTGTCATAATTCTACCCACACCTTATTCTGCTAAACGATTGGTTTGATCTTTATCTCACAATGCAGGTCGAGCCTTATTAGACAGCTAGCTCGACCTACTGAATAAATCGGATAAGTATTTAATCGAAAGCTATCTCTTCTGCAGCAGGCCTTAGATTATAATTAGAACTCATGCAATGACCATAGGCTCCAGTATTGGCAATTAATAAAATATCCCCCTCTTTAGTAATTGGCAACAACCGGTCATAACCTAAAGTATCTCCCGACTCACAAATAGGACCAACGATATGAGAAAAGACGGCTTTTTCTTCATAAAGACGCGATAGATTAACAATTTCATGATAAGCGCCGTATAAGGATGGCCGGATTAGCGAATTCATCCCCGTTTCAATACCAATAAACTTCACTTTTCCTTTCTCTTTGCATTGAGTTACTTTGGCAAGAATAACGCCACTTTCAGAGACAAAAAAACGCCCGGGCTCGAGCCAAATTTGTAAATGGGGGTGTTGGGTTTTGACTGCTAATAATGAAGCGTCTAAGGCAGCAAAATCAAGCGGAAGTTGACCTGGTTTTTCAACAACACCTAACCCGCCGCCTAAATTAATTGAACGCACCTCAGGAAATTGTTTAGCTAATTCAGCAAGCATTAGAGCCGTTTCTTGCCATAATTCAATGGTTAGGATGCCGCTACCTGAATGGGCATGTAAGCCAATTACCTTTATATGATGCTTTTTGGTCAACTCTAAAACTTTATTAATATCATTTTGAGTAATACCAAATTTCGATTCATTACCACCAGTGGAGACGTGCTTATGATGACCAGCTCCCGTGCCGGGATCAAGACGAACAATGACTTCTTTATTGGCGAATAATTCAGGCCAGTGCTCTAAAGGGTAGAGGCTATCAATAGTAACATAACAGCCTATTTGTAAGGCATATTCATATTCCAATTTCGGCGCAAAATTAGGAGTAAATAAAATACGTTCTTTACTGATATTAGGAAAAAGTTCTAAAACCAGTTCTAATTCTTGAATCGACACGCACTCAAAATTAATGTTTTCTTTTTCTAAGGTTTGTAGAACTGACGAGTGAGGGTTCGCTTTAATAGCATAAAATATTTGATCCACAGATTTTAAAGCCAATAACTGTTGAGCACGATGGGTCTGAGTTGGATTATGATAAACATAACAGGGCGAATGCATCGAGCCTACAGTAAGCAGGCGATCGCGCTCCGTTTCCCACCAAGGCGTAGGCCGTACATGGGGTTTGCCAAATTCTTCATGCCAACTTTTTGAGTAATAAAATACTTGGGGATTATTTTCGATCAATAAATGATGCAGCTTCTGGCATAATTTATCCGCTTGGGATTCATCTACTACAAAGGTTAGATTTAAGTCATTTGATGCTAAGGACATCAGATAAACTTGTTTGGCATCGAACACTTCTAAAGCTGGGCCAAGATGAGGAAGGACCGTGCGAATGTGATGGCCTACTAAACTTACGGCGCTACAAGGCTCAATAAGCTTTGCTTTACCAAATTGATTTAAATCTGCGAGCAGTTCATTAATAGCCGGCCTATCGCGTAATTTTGCAGTGGTATCTAAAGAAAGGGTAACATTAAATTCCGAGGATGAAAGGAGATCTACGGAAAAACCGTGCCTTTTAAAAGCAGAAAAAACATCAGCTAAAAACCCTACTTGTTGCCACATATTTAACGTGTCGATCGAGATTAATAAAATACTGTGCTTTACCTGAATCGATTTAATCAGGGGGGCTGATTCATCAATATCTTTGGTGATTAGGGTGCCGGAGTGCTCTGGCATTTGCGTAAATTTAACTGCCATAGGAATATTCGCTTTCCGAACTGGGGGAATACAATTGGGATGCAAAACTTTAGCGCCCATGGATGCAATTTCCTGGGTTTCATCATAATTAAGTTGTTTTAATAAACGAGCATGAGGAAGTTGATGGGGGTTGGCGGTGTAGATGCCAGGAACATCGGTCCAAATCTCACACATTGATGCTTGTAATTTTCCTGCTAATAACGCAGCCGAGGTATCGGAGCCTCCCCGTCCTAATAATACCGTCTCCCCTTCGGCATTTGCGGCAAAGAAGCCTTGAGTGATTATTGCTTGTGCACCACTTGCGAGAAACTTTTCCACTAAGTGAGAATCATAGTCACTTTCACAACGCGCGGACAAATAATTAATTAAGTCCCCGCCTAAGGAGGGAGTACTTGTTAACAGTTCACGAGCATCATACCATTGCGTATTAATCCCTTGGTTTTTTAAAAAAGCCACGCCTAGACGGGTCATCATTAATTCGCCTAAACTCAAAATTTGAGCTTGAGTTTTTGCGGGCGCTTGCTTTAATAAGGCAACTCCAGTTAGCCACTGCTTTAATTGGTGTAATTCATTAGTGATAAGTTCCCGACTTACCTCTAAATCATTGGCTAAATTGAAATGACTGGTTTCAATATCATTATAGATGCTCTGGTGCTCATCTAACAGTGCAGCATCAATGGCTTTTTCGAGTTTATTAGAAATTTGAGTTAATGCAGAGCATACAATAACAGGCTGTTTCCCTGCTTTGATATGTTTTTGAGTGATTGCTGCAATATTGTTCCATGTGGCTCGGCTAGATACACTAGTGCCCCCAAATTTCGTAACGATTTGTTCCATAGGTATTCCGCTCAAAATTAATACAGGTTAGCATGGACTAAAGGCCTTGTACAAGAGTATTTAGAGTGAATTTTTAATTTAATTCTAGCGCAGTTGGAGCGATGGGATTAAATTGTTTCATACAATTTTTGATGTCATCTAGTAAAGCGGCACTGTCTGTTTTTGCTTTAAAAAAACGCCAATCGCGATTGATAGAAGTATTAAGACCAAAACTTAGGATAACGACGACTAAGTTCAGGATGTCTAAGAGGATTTGTTTATAACCTCGATGCTTAGCAAGAATAACGCTTGCTTCATCGATAGAGAGAAGCATGGATTTAATAATAGGCGTCCGTTTCATAATAATCTGTTCTGTATGTGCAGACAATGTTCGTTGGAGCTCGAAGGCGACTTTCGCACTTGCTGCATAATCAGGATTAGTTTTGCTGTTCATTGCGTGAGTAAATGCCTTAATTTTGAGCCGTTCTATTGCGGCTATTAATTTAGCTTTTGGGTTTTGGGTTTGGGCAGCTTTTTGCTCCATCTCCATTTGTTTAAAGAGAACATTTTTAAACCAGCGTTCACGTTCTTGACTGCTTAGTTTGGGATGATGTAGGGCACTATTAAAAGAAACAAATTCCTGGCTTTGTGAAAGAATATAATGAAGCTGACGAGAGGTGACCCAAGTTCTATGTTGAATTGCGCCATTGAAATTGGGTTTTGCCAATAAAATATCCGCGATTTCTGCGCTTAGGTCATCGCGTCCTAACAATTGATTAATCTGCTTCGCAGAGAGATTTTTCTGACTTAGTTTTTTTAACGCTTCTTTACTTAAGTGCGGTAGTTTAATTAACTCATCCAGTTCTAATTCACTTTTAGCCGTGTCAATCATTTTAAATAAAGGTAAGGCATCGAGCACTGAATGATCACAAAGGGGTAATATTTTTAAACCAAAGGAAGGACTAATAGGATTTAGGGTTTTCAATGGGGGTATTATTTCTTTAGAAAAATTATGTTGTTTAGCCAGACTCAAAATAAAGAATAATAATTCTTCAATTTCAGGTTGTAAGGGTGAATGACGGTGTTGCTCAATCAAAAATAGGGTTATTTGTTTTAATTTGTTAACACCGAGCAAGATAGAGTTTTGAACGATGAGGCTTTTTAACAAGGGAAGAGAGCATAGAGGCTTAGTTAATAAATCAGTTGTTAAGCTATCATCGGTATTGATATGGCTAAGTAGTGCCAGCCAAATTTGGGTATTGTTTGAAAAATCTCTTGCAAGGCATTGTAAGATCTCAATATTAATAAATTCATCTAAGGAATTTAATATAAATAGAATTTCCTCCTCATCCATTGTGGGACAAGAGTTTAAGATTGCAAGGAGGGAGTTGGAACTTTTTAATGGATGATTATAAAGACCCTTCCTCACTTCTTTATTTAACTTTGGATGCCCACAGATGGCTTCAAAAACTAAAGGAGTTAAATTCGGTTGGGCAAGAATTAGGAGCAAATGTTTACTGTTAATTTCCTTTTGCGCAAGAATTGAGCGGTATAATGATTCATTGAGATCTGTTCGTCTTAAAAAAAGGGATATTAATTCCTCGGTGTTACATTTTTTACTGAGTAATAATAAATCTTGTCTATCAAGGGGTTTTTCATGGAGCAGTAACAGAAGATTTTTTAATTCTTCGTTACCTGCAACATTAGTCATATCGCTTAAAGGAAAATTAACTTGTTTTAGATGGCGAGAATTAAAAATCTTAATCACTTTCAATCCTAATTTAGAACTAAGCCAGTTTTTTTGAATTAACTCTATCATTGACTCTACGGCGTCTATTTCGATTGAATGCTGAAAAAGCTCTAGCAAACAATCTTCCCACGCCTCTTTTTTTGTGCTTAAGCTAAGCTCTAAAAAGGCCTTTTGAGCCATAGTGGTTAATAAATTAGGGCTTATTGGTAACGATGCGTGTTCTAGAATTTTTAAAAAAAATTCAGGCGAAGCAAAGGAACTATCTAGTAAGGAGCACAGACTAAATTCCTTTATTTTAGGATGCGTAATAAGCTTCAATTGAATGACTTCACTCGTTGGGTAGAGTTGGCTTATTTTGTGTAAAGTAGTGGTATCAATTTCAAAATGACAATAGGGTAATAGATCAAGCATCTCCTCTTCATTCGGAGAGGTTTTACCCATAATAAAACTCAAGGTGCTACTTGAAAAATTAGGATTGATATAAACGGATTTTTTTACTGCAGCACTAGCTTGGGGGTGAATAAATGCAGCTTTAAGTACTCTATCACTAGTGCAGCTTTTAATAAGGGTTTGTACTTGTTCTTCCGAAAGGCTGGGTGTATTTAGCAGATTTAAGCTCAACTGCGTATTTAGATCGGGTCGCTTTATAAATAAATTGATTAATTCAACGGTGCTACATTTTTCATATAATCGTTCTAAATTTCCCCTCAGTAAGGGGCCGGTAAATTGATAATCGACAAGAAGTTTTAACTCATCAAGGCTTGCATAAGGAATGATGTATTCAAAAAGTAGCTTATGACTAATATCTCGTTTTAATATTTTAAGTATTTTAATAGCTAATTTAGGGTAAGGGATTAACTCAAAAGGATTGATTATAGAATAAATAGAAAAAAGGATAGGATTTTCATTTGGAGAATTGAGCTTCGTTTTGCTTTGAGTATAAATTGCCTCAAGACTTTGTAGAAAACAATTTTCCCACTCCTCTTTGTTAGAAGACGGGATGATTGCGCGCTTATATGCTTTTTTAACGATGGCTTGATGTATTTCCAATGCGATATTAGGGGCCTTAGCCTCAATTATTTTCTCGATAAAATGCGGGGTACAGAGAGAATGATTTAAAAGTTGTTCAATTATAGAAACATTCGCTGCAAGATGTTTAGTTGTTGCCACTAATAAAGGTTCTGTAGATAAGGGATTACTAACAATCGTGGATAAAATCTTTTCATCAATGGGGGCTTGGGGGTTGGCTAAAAGATTCAGAAGTTCATCGTCTATTAACAAGGGCTTGGCTTTTATAATCTCTAATAAAGTCGTCGCGCTTAGCTTGGGATGGGTAATAATGCTTTTTCTAATTGCTGAAGAGGTGCGAAACTGGTAGTAAATCTTTTCAAGAAGGAAGGAATCTTTTACTTTAGACAAGAGTTCTAAAATTTGCGGTTCATTAAGGTTTTTTTTGAGCAAGGAATCGATAGCCCTTGGTGTCAAAGGGTCTCTTTTTAAAATTAATTGTAGGTGATGTGCTTCTGTACATCGTCCTATTAATGAATCGTACATTTCCTCTGTAAATAAATCAGTCGGTAGTTGTAACAATTTATCGGTAAGTAAGGGATCTTTTTGGGGTAAATTGAGAATAGTAGACAATAGTTCTTTATTGAGATTTTTGCTTTCTATAAGTTTACAAAGGATTTCAATTGAAGAAGTAAATCTTGCAATTCTTTGGAAAGCCTTTATTAATCCCTCTTTATTTTGTATGGCTGGATGCGTATACAAATGCTCCATCATATCGATATAAGCATAGATTCTATTAGAATACTGCTTATAGAACTCAGCTAAGGGCTTGTTTAAATAATGTTCTAGCAATAATTGTTCATTTGGTGAAAGTAGCAGGGTGCCCAAATGTAAAGCAGATTTCCCCAAACTTTCTAATAAAGAGGAGAGCTTGGCCAGTTGCGCTAAATGTGTATTGATGTAAGGAAGACTTTTTAAAGGAAGACGAAACCTTTGTTGTAGATTGGTTAAGCTAGGAGGGGCTGTTTGCCAGTTGGCATGGATATCGGCAAAAGCAGCTGCTACTTTTTTATATTCCTCTGCTTGGCTAATACTGGCTTCAGGGAACAGAATGCTCCAATCGAGAAGACTGAGATCATCATAGGGATGCTCTGCAAGGTAAATGAAACCTTCCATATTCGCTTGACTTAAAAGGGCTTTAAACTCTTGGAATTTTTTTTCGCAACCTGGGCGATAGGGTAAAAGGTATTGTTCAAAAAAATCTAGCTTTTGCAAAGCGAGTTCGTTGAACCAGTCCGATTGCAACTCTGGATCTAAAAAGGAATTAAATTCTCCATTAAAAAAACGTGCTTGGTCACGAAGCATTTGATAATTGGTGCTATTCATCTCTCGAGGCTGAGTGCCGCAAAGTAGGGTGTCCTCGGTGGTTGCAACCCAACTGTCTGATGTTTTCTCAATCTGTTCTTTGAGCTGTTCAAAATCTTGAGGTGTAAGAATCATTGCATGAAGGAGGGATCCTTCTTTATGATACCAAATCAAGGATGCTGGTTTCATAAAGGCATCTAGATAGGTTTTTTGTTTGGTATAGGTCTGTGCGTAACTCTTGCTTACTCTAAGTTGCTGTGAAAATAAATCAAGTGGTGGTTTTGCAGGATCACATAAACTATTTACTAGTAGTGAGGTTTGATTTAAATCGTCTGGTTTTGAATATAGGGTGCTAAGGGAATAGCCTTTCCAGTTAACTGGTTTACTTTCCTCTAAACTGGGATCAAATAATTCATTAATGGTTGCTACTTGTACCTGGGTTGCTTTATGGACTTCCTTTTGGGTTTCTACTTCAATGGATAAGTCATTAATACTGCTGTCATATTCAGGTAGACAATGTATTAATGCCTTATTTATTAACTCATCTAATTGTAAGGAGCATTTTTTAATTTCTGCCTCAGATAAAAGTCCTTCTGTGGTCAATATACGAATACATGAATTTAAAAGTTGTTGTTTATATTGTTCCAGGATTTCTTTTGTTGCTTGTTTTTTGCTTAAAGCGCCATATAACTCAAACAGATCATTGGAGGGACTATGAACAAAAAAAGACTTAAACGCTTGTGCCATCGCCGCTTTAGTTTTGGCTAGGCCTGATGGGATGTTTTGAATGCGGTTAAGACAATGGCGGCGGATTAAATTAGCCATTTGTCCCTTCACTGCAAAGAAGTTATCCAGCAATAAGATATGTGAATCTGCTTTAGAGAATTTTTTTATAAGGACTGGGAGGGTTATCTCCCTTAATTGGCTGGGGACTATGAGCTCAATACTTTGTTTCTGTCTTAGACCACGCATACGCATGCTACCTTGAAGAAAGGCCTGCAAAGAAGTTTTTTCATCTACTAAAACAAGGCCATGAGCCTGCTCATCTTGGGCAAGGTCGGTACCTAAAGTACGGGCTTGATCATAATAGGTGAAACGCTCCGTGGGTGTGGAACCAAGAATGCGGTTAATTTCATTACTATCTGTAGTTTTAAGAAAGATGACCGAGTTAGGTTTATTAACATCAATAGCGCATAAAACTTGTTGTTCATTGAAATAAAGAACCTGTTTTAATGGCCTACTAAATTGTGATTGATGGTTGCGAATGTAAAAGGCGAGTTCCTGGGCAACGGTAAGATTTGGAATCCCTTGAAAAGCGGCTCTAATATCAATAATAGCCCGGCAATGTTGTAGCGATTGCGCATGAGTCAAAATGTTGTTTATAAAGAGGGGCAGGCTTTCATCATCTTGGGCTTTAATCGCCGTTTTCTTTTGGGTTAACAACTCAATAATGTAATCATCGGTTCCCAATGAAGAGGTTTTATCATAAGTAAGTCGTTGATGGTAAGTCGTGTGGTTGGATGGGGTTCCTGATACTGCTTGAACTGTGTGGTATAAATCTACATGATTAAAGGAGTCGCTATGAATAATACTGCCATCGCGTGGAATGAGTTTTAAGGTTTGTTGTTGCAATAGATCTAAAATTAAGGCCTTATTATTTTTTAGACGCTCATGAAGAGCAGTAATTTGCGCTTCATCATTTAACTTTATTTGGTTTAAGGTTAAACCTAAATCTGGCCATAATAATGCAAATCCTTGTGCTGTTGGGGTATCCTCGATACGAACTAATTGATTGTTTTTAAAAAGTTCTTGCAGGGCGATGGCCTGTAATTGAGCGAGATATTCTTTTAATAACTGTTTACTTACCCCCTGAATAAAAAGCATTTGGGCTGCGTAGTTCATAGCCTCAAGATTATTACCAAAACGACTGCGCTCATTAGGGACATTATTGGCCTCATAGGGGATAGGCAAGGTTTGCTCGATAGCGCTTAAATGAACTTTTTTAGAGGCACCATAATTTGTATTCAAACGACGAACAAGGGTGGCGGGTAAAAGGGTATTGATTTGTTGTTTAAAAAAAGCCAAAGCAGCTTTAGTTTCAGCGGGAGCTTTAGCGATTAGCGCACAAGGTTTAGCGGTATTGGTGAGATAATTAAAAAGTTCCTTAGCTGCGGTAGGGCTGTATTTTTTTTCTGCGAATTTAACAAAGCCATACAATGGGCTCGAAACTTCTGATAATAATTTTTGTGCTATTTCATGCTGGAACGGTGTCCAGTTATAATCTTCACTAAGCGAAGGTGCCGTTTTAATAAAGTGGGGATCAATGAATTGAAATAAGGCTATGGTATTTAGAGCGATATTGGGGTGAATGGGCTTTTGATCACCAAGAGCATAATTAAGTTTCTTTTTTACCCATAAACTTTGATGTACCTCATCAATAATGGCATCGCCATGCTGGTGGATAAGATTAACCAGCTTATCGCACCAATAAATTTGTTTTGTCCATTCCTCGTCATGGGGTTCTTCCTCAAGTAAGAGCTCTATATATTTTAATTCGAGTGACTGCATGGACTCGCCAGTAGTAATCATATAACTACGACTTGTCATTAGCTCTATAAATTTAGTGTATAATTCTTCTAAGCGTCTGGATGAACAATTACTCTCTCTATTAAATTCAAAACGATAAGGTGTTTTACCGAATAGACGTTGAGAGGTGCGATTGAGATCGACATAATTGGTGGCTAATAAAGCTTGCGGAACCTCGACAATGACTAAGTTGGTTCCTTGAACCTTTTGCTCGGCGACGATAGGAAGAATGACTTTTGATTTCCCACCGCCGGGAATTATTTTTTCTACAGTTTCTTTAAATTGTCCAGTTTTGGTCCGCTGCAATAAGGTTTTTAGGGCGGATACTTGACGAGCTCTTAGAATAATCCCTTCTTCATGTTGCAAGAGTACTAGCGCGGGTGATTCAAGACCGGGAACTGTTTCTTGGCTTAGTAAGTCCAAACCAGGAACTAAGTCTTGCGCATCGCCACTATGGATGGTTTTTTTTATGGCATCTTGAATTTTGCACAGTGATTGGTACTGGAGCCCCTTAACTAAGCTATCATGGATTAACGCATGTAGTTTTTGTGCCTTTTCTAGGCTTAAACCGGTCTTTGAACAGGTAAAATTTAGGTTGCCCTTAATATATAAACTATACAAATCAGCTTTGTTTAGCTGGAGACGTTTTTTTGCGGCTAACTCCATCTGCCATAAAGCTATTTTTTTAGGATCTTGCGGGCCTTCATTTGCTAGCTTTAAAACTTTTTTTTCTAAGTCTAAATAGGTTGAATGGACTTTAGGGGCAATAGAGTTTACTACCTCTTGAATTTGCGACCAAGCACCGGGGTCTTGCATTAATGTTTTGGCGAGCTTAATTTGTTGCTGTTCTAACAGAAGTTGGTTTTTACCGGCTTTAATTTCACCTAAGGCTAGCTCCTCTTCATCTGAATCAATTTTTTCAATCAACTGTGCGTGTATTGACTCATGTTTTTGTATTAATTCTTTATATTGCCCTACAAAAAATGCAAGTCTTGTGGTTTTTTCACTAGTTTGAAGAAGGGGCACATAGCTCGATATAAAAGCTTGCGGGGGCAGAATAGGATGTTTGGGAATGCGTTCTAAAATTTCTGGGGGAGTAGCTAAAATAGACTTATAGACATCACATACTTCGTAAACTGATAAAGGTGGAGGACTAAGTTTCTTAGCTTCCAAGGTTAATTGATGAAAGTTAGAAGGAGCTCTTGCACTGATTCGGACACTGTGAGTTGCAACGCGATATAAAATGTTGGCGAACAGTGCTTTGTTTGTTGATTGTTTTGCTATCGGAATATGGCGTTCTGCTATTAGAGTTCGGGTGCAAAAATTTAGGAGCGCATTTTTTTTATCGTTATTGCCACTGCTCATTATCTGCAGATAGACAGGAAAATAAGTAATTAGTTTGCCCTCACTAATCGATGATGAGAGTGCGGTTATCGCCTCATTTACCAATTCTTCTCGGGCAGGGTTACCAGGAAGATTATTGATCCAATCATTGAGCTTATTAATTTCAGTTTTGCTTAAATGAGCTTGCTTAATGTGGCAGTCCTCTGGCAAGCTAAGATCAATTTCATTGAGCTCTAAGGTGCTGGAGACCGCCATTACCGGATGCAAAGTAGCCAGCTGTGTCTCGATGTGTTTCAATCTTTCGGCGTCTGATTCTGAAAGTAGGCTACTGCTCTTAAGGCCTAATAAACTATGATGCTCTTGCTGCAAAGTCTCAAAATTAAGTAACATCCATTCATAACCTAAAGCACCTAGAGGCGCTTTTTTTGAGGGTTGCGCTTGTTGATAATGGTTTAATAAATGTTTTCGTTCGTTCGCTGATAAATTGTACGATTCAGCAAGATGACGTCGCATTGCTTGGAAACGCGTAAAACTATTATAAATCAATGATGGGAGGGAGTTTAAAAAGTTAATTTGCTCGTCATATTGTTTTTTTTCCCAAAAAAAATTAGCAGTATGGGGTTCGCTGTATGGCTCTGGAATTTTAAATTGATGCTCCTGTGACAATGAATCACATAATAAACTCAGTGCTTTTAATTTACAGGCAATATAAGGCGGTGTTTTACGCAGTGACTTTTTGGTTTCTTTCTCTTTACCAATCAATACCTGTGGTAGCTCATTACAAATCCAAGAAAGGTATTTTAGCTCATCAGAGGAACCCGTTAACCCTCCTAAACGTGTTCGGCAATCTTCCAAAACTGTCCACGCTTTTTCCGTTTGATGAGTTGCAAGGTAGATATAAGCTAAATAAAGAGCGTCTGCGGAACTGTCAGCAACAGGTTCATTATCCTTTAATTGGAAACTGACATAGTCTTGGCTGTTGTGATAATTCCATAGCGGTTTCTTTTGTAGATGGGTTAGATTTTTATCTATATAATTTTGGGCGATTGTATTATCAGTATCATGAATTACAGGATAGAGAGCACTTGGCTCAGCTCCAGTAGATGAGGCGTAAAATTGAGCTATCGGGATGACTAGTCTTTGATGGCTTTCTTTCTGTAACACCAGGCCTGCGACACAGGGGTGGATTGGCGAGGGGCAGTTAAGAACGACCTCCTTCGTCTCATTAAGCATTAAGGTATTATGGTTGCGATGAAAGCGAAGCTTAAACCGTGGTAAATCAACATAAGCCTTATCACTACTTTGATGATGTAATAAAAACTGCGGGCTTTCGAAACGGGTTAATAACTCGGCCCAGGGATTGCGAAGCGGTTTTAATAAAAATGGGGTAGAGTTACCCTGGCCGTCTAAAAGGCGAATGATATCGCCGTTAATTTTATAAACAGCCTTGTTATTTTGTACTAATAAACCCTCGTGGGCTAGATTTAGTTTACGCCAATAATCGCAACTTCCATCCAAAAGGATACGCGGTAGACCATTAATGATAGATTGAATAGATTTATTAGCATAGGCTGATAAATGGTGAGGGCTTAAGGCTTGGAGCTCATAAAGGAGTTCTGTATCATCACAAGTCCAATATTGTTGCACAGTTAAGTTATTATTTTGATGGTAGATTTTTGCTTTCTTCTTATCTTGGATTAGGAAAAAATAACTTTCATCAGCAGCGCTCAAACATTGCTGCGGAGTGGTTAGCTTCAGGTGCTGAAGTAAAGGATGATTTTTAAGCTGTAATGGAAGACCGCTATGGCTTAAATTATTTTCAAATAATTTACCTAACATTAAGTTAAAGGTGTAGAGGGTTTTACCGCTAAGATTAACTAAATTATAAATGGGGAAATCACCACTTAGGGTAAATTCGCTCACTAAACTATTATTAGCTGCCAGTAGTTTTTGGGCGGTAGCCATCAGATAATGACTATTCTTCTGATTTTGCTTATATAAAATGCTTTGGAAATTGGCAATTGCACAATCAAAAGCATTCTTATCCGCATCTGTCTCTTCTAAAAGATTCGATTGGGTGTGGCTTTGAACATAAAGATAGGCATTTAAAGCACCTTCAAAATCCTCTTTAGTAGGAGGCTGCATCAAGTGCATTTTTGCTGTTGTCGTAAGAAAAAGATAATAATTCAAACCATAAATGAGATCGGGATTAGATTGTGAGCTTAGTTGTTTCTGAATTTCTTGTTGGAGTGTTTGCAAACGGCTAATCCCTTCAGACTCTCCTGTTAAAGCGAGGTACTGACTAACAAGAAAATTTAATTTTATAAAAAATAAAGATTCTGCAAGGTGGGATTCATGGTGGGTAAAATAACGCCGGCCCGTATGCAGAAAAGTATCAAATTGATTAAAAAACCCCGCTTTTTTTACAGCAGCTATCAAAAGACCCGGTTGAAATAAATTGGCTTCTAAATAAATGCGATTAGAGCGATCTGCCAGTTTAGCTATATTGCGTTTAAAATAATCCAAAGTAAGTGGAATCTGTATCATGGGAACCGCGCGCAAATGAAAATAATCCCGAGCAATAATATCCTCCGAGGTCATGGCGCGTGATAAGAATTGGCTTTCAACGGGTTCAGGATAGAGTTGAATGTGGTTTGCCGTGCGCGCTTCAATAGCTTTTGTATAACTAGATTGTGTGGGAACATCGCTTAATAACGCTTTCTTGATAGCGGAGGAAGTTAATTCTATATGTGGTTTGCTAAGCTGTTGGTTGAGCTTTTCATAAGGAATGAATGTTGGGAATAAGGGGGTGGATACTCGGAAGGCATTAAACATTATTTCTGGGGTGATGTAAGGTTCTTCTTTGTAGGGCGTGGTGAAAAAAGGATTAACATAGGTTCTTAGCTTTCCTTCATAAGTAATATGGGCCTTAATTTTTGCAAGCAGCGGATTAAAACGCGCATCGAGAATTTTGGTTCCAGCAAGGTGTAAAGACAACATATATAATGATTCTAACTGATGATGTCTTAAGCAGTTGAATAGTTCGGCAATATTACTCCCAAAATCCTTAGTAAATTGTTGCTTTAATTCTTCATTAAGTAGAGGCTCAGTTTTAAGTAGTTCATTAAAATAGGCATAAAACTCATTATCAAAGCTTAATTTTTGCTTAGCGTATTTTTTTTGTAATTTTAAAAAACGTTCATCTAATTGGGGGTTATGGGTAGCCCAAAATGGATTTCGTTTTTGATTGCCAATAATGGATTGCAAGGTTTGATTAGTGAAGCTTTGAAATGAGGGAAGTTTTTTTTGCTTAGCAAGTGCATTTTGAATATCGGTTTGTAAAGAAAGGGCGCTAAGCACTAACACATTTAATTTGCTGATTTGTGTCTCTTTAAGCCAATTTTTTTGTACGGAGTGAAGTAATTTTTGTACTTGCTCAATTTGGTGGTAAAAGCGTTCAAGATCTTCAATAGAACTCACATCTGTATAAAACTCATCCTCGATATGAATGGGCAAGGCAAGGAGTAAACGCTCTAAATGAAGATACTGCAAAGCAAGGTTATCAATACGAGCGATCTGGGTAGTGTATTCTATTAATTGGGTTAAGAATTTTTCCTTGCTAAAATGTATCGGAAGGGACAAAGGCGGAGTATATCGATAAGCCCGATCGTTTATAATAAATGAAGCGAGCTTTTGTTCGTACAATGAATAGTAAACATAGCGTTCTTTAGTGCTTGTTTTAAGTTTACTTGGCAAGGGAAGGGCGTTAATTCTTTTTTTTAACTCTTCTAATTCCGTGAAAAAGCTCCTCGTTTGTTCATCACTAAATAGTTCAGAACTACTTAAGATCTTTAAATTATTTTCAATGGCTAAATAGATTTGTTCGGCAACGGCTGAATTAAAAGGCTCTGTCCCAGAGCAGCAACGCTCACAATAATCTTTTAAGGCATAGAGTTTAAATTTAAAAATAAAAGCTTGATATTCTACAAGGGAAGTGGAGTTAATTTTTAGCATTTGGTGAAGTACACGCTGTGAGCAGGTACCGGAAAATTGCCCTGCTGTATAAGCAAAAGGTGCGACTATGGAATTAGTTTCCTCCCCCCCCGCATAAATAATTGAAGGAAAAACTTCCTGGTAAAGTTTTTTGGCGGTCATGGAGGTTTGAATGTCATCAGTTTTTAAGCGTGCCTTTAATAAACGGCCAATAAATAATTTAATTTCCTCTGGTCGTTCTTTGCTGCTCGTTAAAGGAATAGTCCAGCGTTTTGTTGGATTATATAACTCCCTATCTGGAGTGGATTTTTTCGCATGGTAGCCAATACCGTCGCCAGAATTATAGACAATAAAATAATAACCCTCTGCATGACGAATGAACTCGTAAACCATCGAGTGTCCGCCTTCTTCGTCAAGCCAGCCTCCTGGCAGTAACAGTCTTTTTCCAGGACTAAGATGCTCCATATCTTTATGGATAGTAGTGGCTAGGCGATCAATATGTTCGTTTAGCTTATCGGGTGTAACTGATGCTTGCACAGAGTTTTCAATATTTACTAAATAAGTCATGTCTTCTAGAAGTTGCAGGTATTTAGGAGTTACAACAGCTTCAGCGTGACCGAGGCTTGCTAAATAATTTTTTAAATAATTTGCGGTCTTACTGAGTAGATGCGCTTCCAATTTATAGGTTCCTGATAAGAAAGCATCATTTTGAATATGGCCAAAGAGAGAGGCATTGATTGACATGAATAGGGCCTATTTCGAACATTCCTTGTTAAAAGCAACATTAAGTAGATTTAGCAAGTGATGTCAAGAAAAATGATGGGGGGTGATTTGTAAATATTACCCATGGTGCTCCTTATTGCCTCATGTTGATTTTTAATTTGTTATTTATTGAATTTATTAAAGAAATAATTTTATTTAGCATTTGAAAACCAATTAATTTCATTTATTATCGAAGAGTTAATGACTAATGAAAGTACTTTTAATAAGGAGTGTGGGAGTGAATAACATGCACAAACCCCTAAGAACTATAGTTAGTACTGCAGTTTTAGGTATTTTAGCTGCTAGTGCTGCTCATGCAGGAAGTTTTGCTTTATATACAGAGAGTAGTCCTGCTGCGATCGGTAATTATGCTGCCGGTATTGCTGCTGAGGCTGCAGATGCCTCTATTGGTTGGTATAACCCTGCAGGGTTACCTTTACTGCGTGAACAACAAGTTACTTTTGGTGGAGTTGGCGTATTTCCTAGCACGAAACTAAGCGGTACTAGTACTTTCACCACGGTTACTGAAACCGGATTACCAGCACTATTTCCACCCTCAATTACCTCTATATATCCTCAAGCTTATTCAGGTATACAAGGTGCTGAAAATGGTTTTGTACCTTCTGTACACTATGCCTTACCACTAGGTGAAAGTGCGACATTCGGTTTCAGCGTGGTCTCTCCATTTGGTTTATCTACCGATTGGGGCCTTGCTTCTCCAGTGCGTTATCAAGCCACTAAAAGTGAACTCATTACAGCCAATTTCTCGCCTGAACTTGGTGCGAAAATAACCAATAACTTTTCTTTAGGTGCCGGTTTAGACCTCCAATATGCACGAGTTAAATTTAATAGAGTATTAGGCATTCCTACCTTTTTAAGTAGCGTGGGTGCCAATCCTTTTGCTGATGACAGCCTAAGCTATAACAAAGGTAAATCGTTTGGCGTTGGCTTCCATGTGGGTGCGATGGGGATGTTCAACGATAACCACACGCGTATTGGTTTAAATTATCAATCCAAAATGCGCCATAAATTTAATGGATATAGCCAATTATCTGGTCCTTTAGCTACTCCTGCTACTAATTTATTCTTAGAGCCTGTATCGCCACCATCGATTATATTAAATAATAATCTAAGCTCTAATTCTATAGAGTTTCCTGATGTATTGACTTTAAGTGCTTATCACGATCTGAATGAAAAAATCGCGCTTTTAGGGTCAGTCGTTTACACTGGTTGGAGTTGTTTCGACAGCATTCAATTGAATAATGTCGCCGCTCCTAATGTTAATGTTTCTATACCAACACAAACAGCTACGGTGTCGCAAGTTTCTGTAAGCTCGACTTCCTTGCAAAACTACAGAGATACTTGGCGAGCAGCTATTGGTGCTAATTACAAATTCAATGATATATGGATGCTTCGTGTTGGTGGCGGTTATGATCAAACTCCAACTAATAACGTTTATAGAGATATCCGCTTACCTGATGCTGATCGCTGGGCTCTTTCCGTTGGGGCACATTATCAGGCAAGGGCAAATGTTGGCATAGATGTTGGATATACCCATTTATTCGCAGTTAATGATCCAGTTGTTAATCGTACTGATCCTCTAGCCGCTGGTTCCACTTATAATGTAGATGCCATTGGTTCTGTAAGCGCTGATTTAGTGGGCGCACAAGTAGTATGGAAGATGGATCAACCTGCTGTTATGCCCATGCCTACGAAATAAGCTTTGCGTTATAATTTAAAAAAGCCACTTTAAGTGGCTTTTTTTATCGTTTTTAAAGTTAAGTTCAAAAACCTGCAATTATTATTGACTACCTCATAAAAAAAGCCGCTAAGCGGCTTTTTTTATGAGGTAGTGTTCATTTAGTCTTTATTAATTGTTGTCTCACCAAAACCATTGACGATAATGGTATATCCATTTGCAGATAGTCTTTTAGGGGTAATATCACCGCTTGCCAAATCCATGGTTAAAGTCCCTATGACAATGGGGTTTGCTGTATTGGTAGCCATTTTTACAACAGCAGCACAGGTATTATTTTTAGTATGACCATAGCAAGCCATTTTCACTAGGTTCCAATAAACCTGACGAGTGGAGTTTGCACTTGTTGCGTAAGGGGAGGGAACACCTGCAACAAACGCATTAGATTCTTCTGTTGTATTATTATGAGTAGTTAAATAGGTAGGAGTTGCAAACGCAGCAATAGCGCTTAGGCTTAAAGTGATTGCTGATAAACTTTTTAACATAAACTTCATTAAGATTTCTCCAAAGAATTCAATTTAAAATCGTGGACTACTATAGGGCTTTATCAGCTTGGAGGCAAGTTTATTAATAAAGTGCCAGGACAACTGCAGCGAAATAATGCACAGTTAAGCCTTGCTATATTGTTTACGTTCCGCGCTTTGACAAGCTCGCATCAGAATATAGACTGGATTACCTGCATAAAGCACGAAATGCAGGCTGTGCGTCCACTAACTTTACAATTAGATGCGTCTGCCCTGATAAAATGCTTAATAGGTAAACCATACTCATTAATGCCCCTTAAAGATAAATCCAAACACTATCCAAAATAAAATAATTTTGCTCTGTGTGTGTTATAATGGAGCAAATAATTTTCGATTCTATTAAAAACAGTATGCCTCATTCAACATCGAATTACGCTCACTTACTTGATTCCTTTTATACAAAGAAAGAAAAGATACAAAACGATAGCATTGTCATACGTGATTTGGTGATAAATCCTGTATTTCCTTTGTTTTCCCAAGGTGAAGCCGGCTTAAACATTAATCCTTACACCTTCGATATGCATTCACGATTTAATGATCATATCGAGTTTTTATTTGATTTGGCTAATGATTATCACCGGCAAGCTTATTGTCTTGAACTTGAAGGTAAATTTTATTTACAAGATCGCTATAAGAATACTATTACAAGGCTCTCATCCAATGAGATTTCTTTGTATGGCCAAGATTACTTAACCATGAAGGATTTTAGATTGCTCCTGCAAAAAATCGATGGCCTAGCAAAAAAATCCTCAGATAATGTTCATTTATGTTTAAGTTCTTTTCCTGTATTAGACAGTAATGGCCGAATACTCAATTGTACGCTTTATATCAAAGGGGGAAGAGATTCTTGTATAGAAACGGTAGTGAAAACTACAGTATCAACTATTGATTTAACCTATTCTGGTTTAAGTAATTTTTCCCAGGTTTATAGCCCTGATTCCGAAGCATCCTCTTTTGTGGGAACTACCCAAGAGCTTATTTCCAATAATAGCGTTTTCGAGTTAGAAACTAGTGGAGGCGCGCGCTATGTTCAAGCAATAGATATTTGTCTTGATCATAAATTTAAACGTGCTAAAAATTTGTTTATGCAGCAATTAGATCCAGGTTTTCCTATTGATAGTACTCATTTATTAATACCTAAACAGGTAGATCATATTGTAAGTTCAAATTCTATAAGGCTAGTGGATGATGCTAAAATTACCACCTCTGTGTTACATGTTGATGCTAATCCTTTAGATTTTCATGATAAGGAAAATAGGGAACGTCCACTGGAGACTAAACTCATCTATAGTCCGGCTAAAATTTTAGAAAAATGGGCGAAAAAATATGCTTTATTAGAGTTAAAGTTGAAGAGTTTGGGTCTGCAGATTACTAATCCTCCTTTTGGTTCGGATTTCGATTTAATGGTTTATCAAGAGCGAAAATTAGCGACCTACACCCCGGAAATTGCAGAACGCGTAAAAGAATTTAATCAAAAGATTTTAGCCAAAAAATTAGCCGATATAATTGATTTTAATCGAGACACTCCTTCAGATGCCAGCAGGACTACATTGCCGCCTGGCCTACCTCCATTAGATAGCATCCCCGAGCTTAGTCCCTTGGTTAGCCTGCCAGAGCTTGACCCTTTGGATCTTCTAGTGGCCTCTGAACCAGCAGCATTTAATGCACAAGAGTTTGAAAAAATGCTGGCTTCTTTAGGTAGTCTAGAGCAAATCTTATCAACTTCGGGTTCATTTTCTGATGAGCCCTCTCTATCGCAGGCTGTAGATCCATCACCTTTTCCTTCGATAGAACCCTCAAATATTGAGCTTATTAATAGTACTTCAATCTTAAATAAAAGTTCTGTACCAGCTCAATTACCTACCTTTTTTCAACCCCATAGTAAGAGCAACGAAGTAGATTTAGCTAGCCTGCCTGAGCTCGACCCTTTGGAACTCCTAATGACCTCTGAACCAGCAGCATTTAATGCACAAGAGTTTGAAAAAATGCTGGCTTCTTTAGGTAGTCTAGAGCAAATCTTATCAACTTCGGGCTCATTCTCCGCTGAGCACTCTCTACCGGAGGCTGTAGATGAATCACCCTTTCCTTGGATAGAACCCTCAAGTGGTGAGCTTAGCAATAGTACTTCAGTCTTAAATAAAAGTTCTGCACCTGCTCAATTCCCTTCCTTTTTTCAACCCCATGGTAAGAGGAAGGGAATAGATATGAAGAAGGACGATTTAGTTGAGCCTTCTTCTAAACGTAGAATTACCATTCCAGGATAGGGCGAATTAAAACTAGATTCATTCTTGCTAAATCAAGGTCTGTATATTTATATAGGCTAAACCTTATTTACTGTGTTTTTAGCAGTCGGGCAATATCTTTAGCAAAATAAGAAATAATAAAATCTGCTCCTGCTCTTTTTATGGCAATTAGACTTTCTAAAATAGCTTGCTCTTCATTAATAAGTTGATGTTGGGCAGCGCATTTTATCATGGAGTATTCACCGCTTACTTGATAGGCGCAAAGTGGAACCTCAGGAAAATTTTGCTTCATTTTAGCAATAACATCAAGGTAAAAACCTGCAGGTTTTACCATAATCATATCAGCACCTTCCTCTAAATCTAAGGCTGTTTCCCGCACTGCTTCTTCACTATTAGCGGGATCCATTTGATAGGCTTTGCGATCACCAAATTGCGGGGCACCTTGGGCTGCCTCCCTAAAAGGACCATACAGACAAGAGCAATATTTGGCGCTGTAACTAAGAATAGGTATGTTTTCATGGCCTTTACTGTCTAAAGCTTGGCGAATGGCAGCTACCATACCATCAGTCATCCCGCTGGGTGCAACCCAATCAGCTCCAGCTTGCGCATGACTTACAGCCTGCTGTCCAAGTAGTTCTAAGGTTTTATCGATATCAATAGATTGGTCTTTAAGTGCTCCACAATGGCCATGATCAGTGTATTCGCAAAAACATAGATCAGTGATAATTAATAATTCTTTATTGATGGACCGAATTTTTTGAATCGCTTTTTGAATAATGCCATTAGGATTAAAAGATTCACTACCACAACTGTCTTTATATTTTGGTATGCCAAATAATAAAACTGCTGGAATGCCTAAGGATGTTAAAGTCTCGATTTCTTTAGGTAGGCAGTTCAGGCTTAATTGAAATTGACCGGGCATTGCTTTAATGGCTTGGGCTTGATCTAAGCTTTCGCTAATAAATAAAGGAGCAATAAATTGTTGCGGATGCAAACGGGTTTCTCTAACAAGGGCGCGGGTCATTGCTGTTCTTCGTAAACGACTTAACCTTAAAGGGATGTTGTAGGAATTCATTATTAGTTATACCTATTTTTTACTCGAAGTATAGAGCACATCAATCCCACTACTGGAGCTACTGCTGCTTACTTGAATGCTAAAAAATTTATTGAGCAAATATTTTAAAGTAACCACATTGGGATCGGCCTGGGAAAGACCAACATTATAACTCAAACTAATCCGTTTGGAGAGCGATTTGCTGACTACAAAGGCGGTTTTATCGCTCACTGTATTAGTTAATAGATTGTAATTACTATTAGTTTCTACATTAAAGTCAACACCAAGATTTTGTTTTAATTGCTCTAAGAGTTGAGTGCCTTGCGAATTATTCCCTAAATTCATCGATGAAATCGCCGCTAAGAGTAATTGTGCTCCGGATTTATTAGCCTGACTTGCCGGGCGCCCTAAAACCATCATGGATAATATATCAGCTTGAGAGAGGATAGCTGGAGTAGAAAATAATTTGATTTCTGGATTAATGAGACGTCCCGTCACCTCCACACCAACGCTAATGTTTCCTCGCAAATTAGCATTTTGTAAATTATTGCTGTTAAAATCTAATAATTGATTAGCGGTGGAATTCGTATCCACGGACGCTTTAATTGTTTTGGAGGCGCGTAAATTAATACCAGGATTATCAATGGCGCCACCGGTAAAAAATAATTCGCCCTGGTCAATCGCTAAATTTTGACCATAAGCTTTATATTCCCCTTCTACGACATTCAGTTCTCCCGTCGCACTCATTGGGCTTTGGGGCGTTTGTTTTATATGGACAGTTCCAGCCAGAGTTGCATGCAAACCTTTAGCATTAAGCTCAACCTGATCTCCAGTGCTTACTTGAATGTCTATTTGGCTTTGAATAGGGGAGGAGGAGGGAGCCTTTTCTTTGTGTTCAAAGACCACATCGCTTGATAAGCCAATACTATTAGAAAACGATTGAATTTTTATATTGGCATAGGGTATTAAAATAGTACCTAGTACTTGCAGGAGATCTTGGTTGTATTTTATTTGTAATTTTGGGGAAACATTTATTTGGTATTCATTACTATTCATAATAGGGACATTAGCTCCCTCTAAGCTAATTTCTCCACTGGGTTGAGGGAAGAGCAAGCCTTTACCTTTTAAGGCTAAGGGTTGGTTTCCTGACAGTAAAGTTCCCTTTCCTTCCCAATGATCTTTTTTGCCTATCACCGTACAGGCTATTGAATGTAAATTTATTCCTAAATTAGGTAATTCAACACTGGCTTTATTCAGTACTAATTTCGTTTCTATACTTGGCTTTTTAAAGCTTCCTTTAGCATTTAACGAAAGGGTCAAAATACCTTGGGGATTTTTAAGCTCAGGTATTAAAGTCGATAAAAAATCTAATGAATTCACCGCCAATAACAATTGCGCTGAGAAAGTTTGTTTTTTCATGAAACCTTCTGCTAAATTAAAGTTTGGTAAGTTAAATTTCATAGTGAATTTTTTATTCGAATATAAATTAATTGAGCCTGCACCCTGCACACCTTGTTTAGATAATCTGGCTGTAATAATTCCTTCTTGAAAAGCCAAAGATTTTATACTGCTGTCAGCGGGTAATTGATAATGGCCGGGAGCAATTTTTATATTAAGGGCCGCTTGATAGGGATTGTTTAATTCGCCAGTTAAATCAAACTTAGTGTAAAGCCCTTCATTTTTTGATGATTTATCATTCGTCTGGTTCAGCTTTAAATGAGCTTTCCAGTCCCAGGGAAGCGTGCCTTGGATTTGGCCATTGATTTGCCATTGATCTTCCGGTGTTCTATTAATTCTAGAGCTTAGCTCGACTTTTAGGTCGGGTAAGCGACCGCTAATGACTATCCGCCCTTCTTTGCTTAAGATTTCGTCCTTGCTAGTGCTAGGCCAATGGATCAAATCGCGCCATTTTATTATTTGTTGTAATTGGTTGAGATCTTTAAGGGTACCTTGTAAAGAAATAGAGCCAAAGCCACTAAAATCACCAGACCAATGGATCAAATTAACATCACCAGCAATATTTAAAATCCCTTGTAAGGTCTTTATTTGTTCTAAGGCCCGAAGTCTAATGGTGCTAGTGAATGAATAAGGATATTGAGCTTTGAGCTGTAAATCACTTAGGATATTTATACCCAAGTAATTAAAACTTAAAGAGTGCACGGTAATATTCTCTTTATTTATTAAAGCGGAACCTTCCACATTCTGCAAAATAGTGAGTTGATCTTGTTGGGTAATTTCGATGACCTCAGCATGGAATTTCCTAATAGTGAGATCTTGTTTCCATAAGGAATTAATTTTCCAAGAGATATCAGCATTTTTTACTTTAATATGAATCTGCTCATACTGATAATTTAATTCTTTAATTTGCACATGATCGAGTAAGCGGCCTTCTAAATTTTGCATTTCTATAGATTGATTAAAATAAGCACTAGTAAAACGAATTAGGCTCTTTAATCCTGTACTGGTGTAGGTGAAAAAAATAAATGCAGCGGTGGCTATAATAAACAAGACTAGCATAAAACTAGCTATTCGCTTTAGCAATTTTTTCATAAATCCGGTCCCATGCTAATTACTAGTCGTGGATTGGTGCCTTCTCGTTGAAATGATTGATTGATTTCTTGAGCGAGCCCTAATTTAATTGGTCCAATAGGTGATACCCACATAACAGATAGCCCTGCATCATACAAGGTTGATTTTAGCGAGGGATTATAAACAGTTCCCGCATCATAAAAAGCAATAGCATACCAATTTTTAAACACCTCCTTTTGTAGTTCAAAGCCCCCATAGCTCACAATTTTTCCTGGGCCAATTGAGTTAAAGCTAAAGGCCTTCATATTGTCTGTGCCTCCCAATAATAAGGCTAATGATAAGGGTAA
This sequence comes from Legionella sp. km772, assembly GCF_003989735.1. Lineage (GTDB taxonomy): Bacteria > Pseudomonadota > Gammaproteobacteria > Legionellales > Legionellaceae > Legionella. The sequence continues at coordinate 43,174 of NZ_RZGQ01000004.1, forward strand.
TTGTGTTACATCATTGATTGCTGTTGCACCTTGAATAGTATGCGCATAAAGGCGCAGTTTGATGGCTTTAATCATATAAGCAACTTTTGCATCGATAGAACCTTGGGCAAAAGAATTATTAGATAATAAGGCTTTGCTTGCCCCTAGAGCAGTGAGCGATATGCTATAGCCACTGGGTGAAAACAATGGGCTGGTCGTCTTACTAAACGTCCATTTTGCTTTCGGGTAAAGCATAAACTCATAGCTGTTAGGCTGTTCTGCGTAATTGAAACTTTCATATAAAGCATTTAATGATAAGGAACGCTTATACCAATCCAAGTTATGTTGCTGTCCTAGGGATAAGAGGTAAGCATTACTGTAACCGCTGGTGTAATTTAAATTAGAAAAATTACCGGTGATGTTATATTGATCAGTCACAGGATTTTTGCCAGGAATGAGGTACTGGGCTTGTAAAGCGTTTTGGGTAAATGAACCTTGAGCAATGGCGTTGAATTTATGCCCTTGTTTGTTCACCGGGATGATGTATAAACCTGCACGCCCTCGTACACCGGTATCGGTTCCATAGCCTGCCCCTAAACTATAAGAATATTTAGGAACCGGCTCTAGCTGAACTTCAATAGGCACCGTAGTTTTATTATCACTCAGCTGCGGTTTAACCAATACCGAGCTAAAATAGCCACTGCTAGCCAAATCATTATTTAGCTTTAATACCAGATCAGTAGAATAAGTTTGTTGCTCTTTAAAAGGCACAAAACGATGTAATAATTGGGGACTGATATTAGTGGGGTTAAATTGTACCTGGCCGAAATAAAATAAAGGCCCGGTATTAAAAATCAAGCTTATTTGAGCTGTATTATTATGTTTGATTAAAATTTCCGCTTTGTTAAACGTCCCATGTAAATAACCTAAACTTTCAGCTGTATTAGCGATGCTTAATTTAGCTTTATTATATTCTGGCATTAACAAGGGAGCCCCGGCATGAAGGGTAATATCGTTTACCGTTTTTTGCAGAGTAGGGTTATTAGCACCATCCCCAGTTAGTTTGATATTCACTGAAGAGATATAAGTTAGAGGGCCGGGATTAATATTTATTATGGCTTTCTGTTCCCCTACAATGCGCACATTAATTTGGGCTTGAAAATAGCCGAAAGGCTGTAAAGCACTTAATAAATGTAAACGTAGTTCTTCTGGCGTCATTTTAGCTAGAGGCTTTTCTTGTTGTGCCTCATCCAAGCGCTTTTCAATATTTGTTAAAGCCTTATCGCTGACCCCATTAATAACAAATGTTGCTTTGGAATCGGCGAGGGCTTGCAAGGAAGTACATAATAATAAGCAGCAAATAAATTGTTTCATTAGGTTCTATTAAATAAAAAATTAACAAACCGCATCTGCATTCTCCAGCTTTTTTAATTTATAAAGTAAATCTAAAGCTTCTTTGGCACTTAAAGAATCAGGATCAATAGTGGCTAATAAATTAAGTATTGGAGAGGGTTGCGGATTCAGTACGGGCGTTGGGGTTTTAAAATCCCGCTGATCGTTTTGATTTAAGTGGTTTAAATGTTGATGGGCCAGTCTTAATACTTCTTTGGGGATACCCGCGAGTTCAGCAACTTCTAAACCATAACTCCGGCTTGCTGGCCCCTGCTCGACCTTATATAAAAAAGCAATCTGACCGGTATCGACAGAGGCTTGTAAATGAACATTGCGTATGCAAGGCCATTGATTAGGTAATTCAGTAAGTTCAAAATAATGAGTTGAAAATAAGGTATAGGCTTTAATTTTTGTCGCTAAATAAGCACAACTACCATAGGCAAGTGCCATGCCATCGTAGGTGCTGGTTCCTCTACCAATTTCATCGATTAATACGAGACTTTTTTCTGTCGCTTGCCGTAAAATTTGTGCTGTTTCCGTCATTTCAACCATAAAAGTGGAGCGTCCGGACGCTAAGTCATCGCTTGCACCTATGCGGGTAAAAATTCTATCTATTGGTCCAATTATAGCTTTTTTAGCAGGAACAAAACTCCCGATATGAGCCATCAGTACGATCAAGGCGGTTTGACGCATGTAGGTCGATTTTCCGCCCATATTGGGACCTGTTATAATCAAAATATGCTGTTGAGGATCTAAATGAAGATCATTAGCAATAAATTGTTCTTTGACTAATTGTTCAATTACCGGATGACGGCCTGATTGAATTAATAGGCCAGAAGTAGGACTTAGCTCTGGACAATTCCAATTAAACGTTTGGGCACGTTCAGCAAGATTAGCGAGCACATCTAATTCCGCTAAAGCACGAGCGAGATGGCTTAAAATGAGAATGTGCTCTTGTAGGGCTATTAATAAATTATCATAAAGCCATTTTTCCCGGGCCAGAGCCTTTGTTTGGGCAGAAAGAACTTTTTCTTCAAATAGTTTTAACTCAGGTGTAATGTAGCGCTCCACATTTTTTAAGGTTTGTTTTCTGTGGTAATGGCTCGGTGCTTTGTCTGCTTGAGTTTTAGACAGTTCGATATAGAAACCTTGGACATTATTAAAACCAAATTTCAAGGATGATAAACCAGTTTTTTGTTTTTCTTCATTTTCAAAGCTGGCAAGTTTTTGTTGAGCATTAGTACTTAACATGGATAACTCATCGAGCTCTTCATCAAAGCCAGGAGCAATAACACCGCCATCGCGAATAAGCATGGGAGGATTGTCTATAATCGCTTTTTCAAGGAGTTGTTGGATCAAAGGTAAAGGTTTTAGATGCTTTTTAAGTTGATTAATTAATGTTGTGGTATTTTCCTCTAAGAGGTCATTGAGGCCAGGTAGTAAAGCTAAAGTGGTGCGCAAAGCGACTAAATCGCGTGGACGCGCTGATTTTAATGCGATCCGAGAAACAATACGCTCTACATCATAACTTTGCCGTAGTAATTCATGAATCGCTTGGAGCTGTTGGCAATTGATAAGCTCCTGTATCGTTTGTTGGCGTTCTTGAATTTTAGATCTTTGCGTCAAAGGCTGGCTTAACCAACGTTTTAATAGGCGGCTCCCCATAGCGCTTGCCGTATTATCTAAAATGGCGGTCAAGCAGTTTTCTTTGCCGCCTTGAAGGGTTTCAAAAAGTTCTAAATGTTTCTGGGTTGCGGCATCCAATTGTAAATAGTCTTGAGAATGTTCAAGAGTTAATTCATTTAAATGGGGTAGGGCTTGTTTTTGCGTGGTTTGCAAATAGGCAAGCAAAGCGCCTGCGGCGGTAAAGGCGACTGGATACTCTTGATGGCCAAATGCGGAGAGATCGGCAACTGCGAATTGTTCTTTAATTAATTTTTGCGCTTGAGCGTCATTAAAATCCCAACCAGGTCTTAGTTTTATAGGATAATCACTACAATACTGATGTAGAGGTGAATTTTCTTGTATTAAAAGTTCTGCCGGTCTTAAGCGGGTTAATTCAGTACTTAATTGGGTTAAATCGTGTACTTCGAGCAAGTGAAAACGTCCGCCACTTAAGTCTACCCAAGCAAGCCCAATGGCTTTTTTATCCTGATGAAGCGTTAAAAGTAAGTTATCCCTTTTGGCATCCAGTAAGGCTTCGTCGGTTATGGTTCCTGGAGTAATGATACGGGTTACCTGGCGTTCCACGGGACCTTTGCTGGTAGCGGGATCACCAATTTGTTCGCAAATAGCCACTGATTCGCCTTTCTTAAGAAGACGGGCTAAATAATTTTCAACCGCATGATAAGGTACACCTGCCATAGGAATAGGTTTATTAGCTGATTGGCCCCGATGGGTTAAGGTTAAATCTAGTAGAGTGGCGGCCCGTTTGGCATCTTCAAAAAATAACTCATAAAAATCACCCATACGATACAATAAAAGCATGTCTGGATAGTCTGCTTTTATACGTAAATACTGTTGCATCATCGGTGTGTGAGTAGTCATAAATCATTTTTCAAAAATTCACGGTGCAGGAATCTTATCAAAATCGCGATACTAAGTCAGTAAAGGACAAAATCGATGTGTCTTATTTGTGCATAAAAGGAATAATTTATTTTATTTTTTATAGACTAAGAGATAAATCCTTCCCTTAATGCTATTATTTGCTAGAATTAAATTGATTTTAAATAAAAAATATAAAGGGAGATGATTATGACTCGTTTAATGATGGTAGCTGCTGCTAGCTTATTAACTTTAGTATTAACTGGTTGTGGTGAAGACAACAAGCCTGCTGAGCCTGCTGCTACAACAACTACTACTCCAGCTGCTCCTGCGGAAGCTACTAAGCCTGCTGATGAGCAAAAGCCAGCTGAGCAACACTAATTTTTTTGCTTTTTTAAAGAAAACCCCATCGAGTATGGGGTTTTCTTTATTTAGATAATTATTATGATTTCATTAATTGCCTTACTCCAGGAATTAGCCTCAGTCCTTAAAGATTTAAATTGGCAGCTTGTTACTGCTGAGTCTTGTACGGGAGGATTGATTGCTAGCTCGATCACTGATTTGCCAGGTAGTTCTGCGTGGTTTGAGCGCGGTTTTATTACTTATAGTAATTTAGCTAAGCAAGAAATGTTGGATGTATCGGAAGAGTTAATTATTCAGCATGGGGCAGTAAGCAAAGAAGTAGCGGGTGCTATGGTTACCGGCGCTTTACACCATAGTGTGGGTCAAATTGCCTTAGCGGTAACCGGAATAGCTGGCCCTGATGGTGGTAGTATAGAAAAACCCGTGGGGACGGTATGTTTTGCTTGGGCCATCCGGGATTTAGCACCGCAAATATTAAAAAAACGCTTTCAAGGAACACGCCAAGAAATTCGTCTAGCCGCAGCGTATGAGGCTTTAAATGGTGTTCTTACCTTAATAAAGAAAAGGAGCCGATAAGTCTCCCGCTCCTATTCTTGCCCTCATAAATACGTATAAATCTCCCCGAGCTCATAATAAGAATTAATTGCCGCTTCCTCACATCTGTGTGATAATTTTGTTTTGCATCTACTCTTGGAATCAATAATGGAAGACAATAAACAAAAAGCATTAGCAGCAGCATTATCTCAAATTGAGCGTCAATTCGGCAAAGGTTCAGTGATGCGTATGGGCGATAGCAATGTGGCTCGCGATATTGAAGCTATTTCTACAGGCTCTTTAGGCCTAGATATTGCATTAGGAATCGGTGGCTTACCAAAAGGGCGTATCGTTGAGATTTATGGCCCCGAATCATCTGGTAAAACCACATTAACGCTTCAAGTCATCGCTGAATGCCAAAAAGCCGGTGGAACGGCAGCGTTTATTGATGCTGAACATGCTTTAGATCCTAGTTATGCCCAAAAACTAGGCGTGAATGTGGATCAGTTATTAGTTTCACAGCCTGATACAGGAGAACAAGCATTAGAAATTACTGATATGCTGGTTCGCTCTGCTGCAGTGGATGTAATTATTATCGACTCCGTCGCCGCCTTAACACCAAAAGCTGAAATTGAAGGCGAAATGGGTGATTCGCACGTAGGATTACAAGCTCGATTGATGTCCCAAGCCTTACGTAAATTAACAGCAAATATTAAACGTTCTAATACTCTTGTAATCTTCATTAACCAAATTCGTATGAAAATTGGTGTAATGTTTGGTAGTCCAGAAACCACAACCGGCGGTAATGCCTTAAAATTCTACGCTTCTGTGCGTTTAGATATTCGTCGTATTGGTTCTATCAAAAAAGGTGAAGAGATTTTAGGAAGTGAAACGCGGGTGAAAGTGGTGAAGAATAAAGTAGCACCTCCCTTTAAACTTACTGAGTTTGATATTCTTTATAACGAAGGTATTTCTCGTGAAAGTGAAATTATTAACCTTGCCGTGCAATTGAATCTTATTGAAAAAGCAGGAGCTTGGTACAGTTATAAACAAGAAAAAATTGGGCAAGGTAAAGAGAACGTCCGTTTATATTTGAAAGACCACCCTCAAGTGGCTGAAGAGTTGGAAAAGCAAATTCGCACTGAATTATTAACCAATAATCTAGCGATGCTGTCGCCAGCTAGCGAAGATGCGTTTGAGACGATAGATGACTAAGGTTTTAGATTGTGCTTTACGCCTGTTGACTAGGCGTGAGCACAGCGCTAAAGAATTAAGTGAAAAACTAAAGCAGAAAGGGTTTAAGGCCGAGGAGATAGAAGATACCTTAGAATCCTGTCAACGTCTTAATCTACAAAGCGATCAACGCTTTGTTGAACTGTATATTCGTTCTCGAATTCGTCAAGGATATGGCCCATTAAAAATTACCCAGGAATTAAAGCAAAAAGGCGTTGATTCTGAACTTATTTATAAAGAGATAAAGCTAGAAGGGCCAAATTGGCTGAACTATGCCCTAACTGTATGGGAAAAAAAATGCAAAGGGCAAATTAATTTATCTTTTCAAGAAATTCAAAAACATCAACGTTTTTTACTTTACCGCGGTTTTGATATGGATATAATCTCTCAAGTAGTAAAAGAATGGACTTAATGGTTGCTGGGAGCGTATAGCTCGCCTATGGACCTATATTCCTCAAGATAGCTCCCTTTATAATTGCATTTTAACTAACAGGTAAGTAGTAGATAATGAAAAGTTCTGAAATTAGACAAGCCTTTTTGGATTATTTTAAACAGCATGGCCATCATTTAGTAGAGTCCAGTTCTTTGGTTCCAGGTAATGATCCAACCTTATTATTTACTAATGCGGGTATGGTGCAATTTAAAGATGTATTTTTAGGACTTGAACATCGTTCTTATCAGCGAGCCGTAAGTTCGCAACGCTGCGTGCGTGCTGGAGGCAAGCATAACGATTTAGAAAACGTAGGTTACACCGCTCGTCACCATACTTTTTTTGAAATGTTAGGAAATTTTAGCTTTGGTGATTATTTTAAACGCGAGGCTATTCAGTTTGCCTGGGATTTCTTAACAAAGGTACTTGGTTTGCCTGAAGAACGTTTATGGGTCACTGTATATAAAGAGGATCAAGAGGCAGAAGACATTTGGCTTAAGGAAATGAAAGTATCCGCGGAGCGTTTTTCTCGCTGTGGTGAAAAAGATAATTTTTGGTCAATGGGTGACACAGGCCCTTGTGGTCCTTGCACTGAGATTTTCTATGATCACGGCCCCGAAATTGCTGGTGGCCCGCCAGGAAGCCCTGATGAGGATGGTGATCGCTATATTGAAATTTGGAATCTGGTATTTATGCAGTTTAATAGGGATAAAGAGGGACAGCTTCATCCTTTACCTAAACCCTCTGTAGATACAGGGATGGGCCTAGAGCGTCTTGCAGCCGTAGTTCAAGGTGTTCACAGTAACTATGAAATCGATAGTTTCCAGTATTTAATTCAGGCCATAGCTAAACTAGGGGAGGATATTGATTTACATAATACTTCTTTAAAAGTTATTGCCGATCATATCCGCTCTTGTTCTTTCCTAATTACAGATGGGGTGATGCCAGGTAATGAAGGACGAGGTTATGTTTTAAGACGCATTATTCGTAGGGCTGTGCGTCATGGGAATAAATTGGGGTTAGCTACACCCTTTTTCTCTAAATTAGTACAACCGCTAATTGAGGTAATGGGAGATGCTTATCCTGAATTAGGCGCAGCCAAAGCCCAGGTAGAAAAGGTGTTAACGCAAGAAGAAAATCAGTTTGCCCGTACTTTAGAACAAGGTTTACGTCTTTTACAGGAGCACATTCAAACCTTAGATGGAAAAGAAATTCCTGGCCATATCGCATTTAAACTTTATGATACCTATGGTTTTCCTATCGATCTAACCGCCGATATCGCTCGGGAACAAGGTTTACAAGTAGATATGGATGGTTTTAATCAGTTCATGCAACAGCAAAGAGAACAATCTCAAGCAGCGAGTCAATTTACGACGGATTATCACGCCAGCTCTCAAATAGATCATTGTTCTGAATTTCATGGCTATGATAAGGAAAACATGGAGTCTATTGTCCTTGCTTTATTGCAAGATGGCAAAGAAGTTGAGGAATTAAATCAAGGCTCTAAAGGCGCTATTATTCTTGATCATACGCCATTTTATGCAGAAAGTGGGGGACAGATTGGCGACAGAGGTCTTATTGTCGCGAATGATCTGCAATTTAGAGTAGAGGATACCCAAAAAATTGGGCAAGCAGTGGTTCATTACGGTGAAGTAGTTGAAGGCCATCTTACTCTTAAACAGAACGTTCATGCTAAAATCGATAAAATACGCCGCGATGCAATACGCTTAAATCACACGGCAACTCATTTATTACATGCTGCCTTAAAGAAATTAATAGGCCCTCATGTGCAACAAAAAGGCTCTTTAGTAGATGCAGAACGGGCACGCTTTGACTTCTCACATTTTGAAGCCTTAAATGCTGAGCAAATTAAGCAGATTGAAACTTTAGTTAATGAACAAGTGAGAGCAAATTTTGAAGTTGAAACACAACTCATGGATATTGAGTCCGCTAAGAAAAGTGGCGCAGTAGCCCTATTCGGGGAGAAATATGCTGAAAAAGTTCGTGTCTTAACTATGGGGGATTTTTCTAAAGAGCTATGTGGTGGTACCCATGCTCGTCGAACTGGTGATATCGGTTTATTTAAAATCACCGCTGAATACGGTATTGCAAGTGGCGTACGGCGTATCGAAATGGTTACTGGGGCCCATGCTTTAGTATGGATCAATGAACAGCAAAATCTATTAAATGAGCTTGCGCTGTTATTAAAAACATCTATCCCTTTAATTAAAGAGAAAGTAACACAAGTTTTACAAGACAACAAAAACCAAGAAAAAGAAATTTCTCGCTTTTTACAAGAAAAAGCTAAACAATCCGGCGCTAATATGCTCAATGAAGTAGAACAAGTTAAGGGTATTAACTTAATAGTTAAGCGTATGGATGGGGTAGACAATCAAACAATGAGAAATACCTTAGATCAATTGAAAGATAAGTTAGAACCCATTGTTATTGTTTTATTCGCTATCGATCAACAAAAAATGAACGTGATTGCGGGAGTAAGTAAGAGCATCATTGGAAGAGCTCCGAGTGCAGCAGATTTAGTACGGCATCTTTGTGGCAAAGGTGGTGGGCGTGATGATATGGCGCAAGGCGGTGGTTTAGTGCCTAGTGATTTAGAAGCGCGTATTAACCAAATTAAAGGCATGATCACTGATTAGTCTGCAGTACTTGATCCACAATTTCTGTGGATAGGTCTGTATACAGGCTCTTGAGAAAATGGATAAGGTAAGTTGGGTAGAATCAACTTACCTTATTTTATTTCTGAATGGTTTAACCTGCTACCGTGGGCCGTGTCCCTAATTCCTCTTGTAATTTTTCCACCGCCTCTAGGGACTTAGTTTGTATAGGCTTAAACACAGTAGGGAAGTAGTTGATAGTCACTACGGCAATAACAGCATTGACGAGCCTTATAGCAAGATTAGTTAAATAATCGCCCCAGCCCAAATCTCTTTCCAATGTTGGCTTAGCTTGATTAATTGCTTTTTCACAGGCGTTAGCGAATATTTTTTGGGCGTGCTCCTTGTTCATTCCCAGCAAAAGATGCTTTTCATGATTTTGTCGGGCTTTTTGCAATTGAGCTAACAAGTCGGTAGCAACTTGATGAGCTTCGGCAGCATGATGTTGTTCTATTTTACCGATATTAGAGTTTAAACCGGTTAATGCACGGTCTATTTTTTGCAATATAGGTTCAATCTCAGCTTTCTTTAACGAGGTATTGAGATCGAGCTTGTGTTGATTATGAACTCATGTTACGCACGGTCAATTTTAAGCTGCCATATTTTTAAGCTCCTGCCAAGCAATCTGGTTCGCTCTAAGAATCAATTTGTACTTAATAGCAAAGTGATTTAAATGAGTTTTTATC
>NZ_RZGQ01000040.1 GCF_003989735.1 Legionella sp. km772
AAGATAAAAACTCATTTAAATCACTTTGCTATTAAGTACAAATTGATTCTTAGAGCGAACCAGATTGCTTGGCAGGAGCTTAAAAATATGGCAGCTTAAAATTGACCGTGCGTAACATGAGATCATTACGATAGGAAATAAGAATAGGAGAGGGTTTTTGTTGACCATAGAAAGGGCTTTTGCTTAGCGGTTTGTAATTGGGACGCTCTGCATTTGTAGCGAGAGGAAGCAAATCTTTCGGTTCCAAAGCTTCAGGAACGGCAAGTTCTAGGTCCATTAGTTTTTTATGCGCCTCTAATAAGGCAGCTTTAGACCGAGTATTAAATTTATTACCATCCCGTTTGGGATTAGTATAGCCTAACAATTGTCCGATACTTTTATCATCTAATTGGTGCCGCTCTGAATATAAAGCCGCTATTAATCGGCCCTCTTTTGAAAGTTCTTGGGGAATGGATAACTCAAACACCTTTAATAACAAAAAAAACTTAGGCTTATCAACACCTAACAGCTGGGAAAAACATTCTTGTGACTCTGAAAGTTGGCTATATAACTTTGCCATAATCATGATGGGCCTTACAAATTAATTTATTTGCATCAATTATACATAAAAATCTAATTTTGTTCTATAAACCAGCAAGATGCTATTTCAAAGGGCTAAATGACACATTATAAATGTAGGCGAAGGATGAATAGAAAGGCCTGAATAGGGGAGCTATTCAGGCCAGGTACGCGAGGTGAACTCCTATGAGAAACCACTTTCCTTATTTTTCATTGGACTTAATATGCTCTCTTCCATTCGAGCACCCTGAAACTTATCCTTACGTTTCAGTGCAAAATATAAAATAAATTCCAATAGGTGTCAACAAATAATTTCCAATGGAAACCTTTAGTTTCGAAAACAGCAAATAATTGCAGATTTTCTCGCTCTTTGTTAGAATTAATTGCATTAACCTGCCGCGATGATCAGCATTTCTATGGAAAAAATTGACTTAACGAAACAGTTTTCCCACCGTTTACGCGAAGCAATGATTAATGCCGGATTTAATTCTCATCGTTCTTCCTCAGGGGTCTCTATTCAACAATTAGCTGAAATAACTGGGTATTCACTGCAAATTTGCCGAAAATACCTGCGCGGTGAAGCTATTCCTGAACCCTTAAAGCTGGTAGAAATAGCACAGCAACTAAAAGTTTCGGCAGGTTGGCTTTTGTTTGGGGAGGCCTCTATAGAGTCTTATAATAAACGGGATCAAATCACCATTAGTAAAAATTTGCTGCATTATATGTTCAGCAAGGCCGCTTCCCTATATAATGCACCGAATATGGAAAACCAAGTCTCTGATTTTCTCATTGAACTAATTAATGATGTGAGCTTGATTCATGCAACTGAAGAGCAATCTAAAAAAATTATCGATCTAGCTATCGCATCGGTACGGCATTTTAGCCGCTGACATGGAAGTAATGAAACATTATGGAAAAAAGCTGTAAGGATTATGCACCACACCCCCATTTGTTAGAAACTCTTTTTGCTTTTAAAAAGAAGGTCTCAGCCATATTTCGTGATGTTTTAGGAATCTATGAAATTCATCATATATCCATTACGCAAGTAACCTCACAAAAGAAATTTATAAGTTTATCGTCCACCCCAGCCCTGGAATTTAATTTATTTAATAGTGCCTTATGGCGCTATGATCGCAGCTACGATCCGCAGTGGTTTACGCTAAATCGCCATGATTACTGGTCAAATTTGTATGAACCGGCGCGCTATGATGAGTTGTATTACCTAAAACAAATAAAACATGATTATGCATCGGGCATCTCACTCGCTACTAGATTAAATGAGCAAACTTTAATTTACTCTTTAGCCAGTCAAAAATCCTGTCCCAATACCTTAGATGCATTCATTAACCTGCACGAAGATTTTTATAAAATTGGGCACTATTGTTTCAATCTATTAGAGCCACTGTTTCATCAATGTGAAATTTGGAAAGAAAAATAAGCCGCTTATAGGAAAAAAATGAATTATAAAAATAAAGTAATCTTAGGTGGGTTTATCGGTAATGTGGTTGAAGCTTATGATATGTCTATTTGTTATTTCTTATCGAGTGAATTATCACGGGAATTATTAGGCGATACCCAAGGAAAACCTACTGTCATTTTATCACTCATTTTTATCGCTTATTTGGCCAAACCTATGGGTGCCTTTTTATTGGGTTTACTGTCTGATATTTATGGGCGAAAAAATGTATTAATAGGATCTATCCTCGTTATGGGTTTATCCACAGCACTCATTGGCGCTATTCCTAATTATAATAAAATAGGCCTATTAGCGCCGGCTTTTTTACTCTATTGCCGCATTATTCAAAGCATGGCTTTGGGTTCAGAGTTTTTAAATTCCTCATCTCTACTCGTAGAAAGCGGCGATGCACAACAACGTGGGTTTCGAGGATGCTGGTCTTCCGTGGGGGTTAAAGCCGGCTATTTATTTGCCTGTTTGGTCGTCGAAACATTACGCGCCTATACGCAAACCCACCCACAATTTGAGTATTGGCGAATACCCTTTCTGCTAGCCCTTATCACCTCTTTTGCAGGTTATTATATTCGCAGCAAAATGCCTGAAAGCCTCGCTTATATACTTTATTATGCTGATAAAAAGAAGCCCTCTACCCGGATCCTTTACAAAGAGGCGCTTATTTATACAAAGAAACATCCATTTATTGTACATTTCGCATTTTTTACGAGCCTTTTATCAGTTACTAGCGGTTATTTTTTCTACCTTTATATACCCATGCATGCTATTGAATATGCCGAATTACCGCGCTCGTTTATTATGTTATCGACTATGTGTTCCCTATTATTGGTATGCGGATTAATACCCCTGTTTGGTTGGCTTTCCGATAAAAAAGACCGGCTTGTTTTATTAAGTTCGGCCAGTATTGGATTGTTGCTGCTGAGCTATCCTTTTATGCAGGCGATTAACTATGGAAATGGGACCTATTTCTTTTGTATGCAATTATTGATTTCTATTCCCTGCGCTTGTTATTACAGTGTGGCTACTGTGTTATTAACTGAACTCGTCCCCCTACCTATTCGTTGTACCAGCTTATCCCTTATTTATGCCCTAGCCGCCAGTTTAGCCTCAGGGGTACCACCACTTCTTGCCGATTATTTAGTAAGGAGAACCCAATGGTTAAGCGCCCCCAGCCTTATTGTTATTTTTTTAACCCTAATTGTACTTTTCAACGTCCAGCTCTTAGTACATAAACAAAATCAAGGTGAGTTACTCGTTATAAAATAATTCAACTGGGTTCTAACCGTTATAGCGAATTAAGAAAGTGGGCTTTTAGTTGTATCAAAACCACTGTTTAAGCGTCTATTAATTGCGGTGAAATCAACTATCCAAATTATCGATTTTAGATATCTTCTCTAAATTTTTAAACAGCATTTCCCTAAACTCATTCATGGTTTCCTCTTGGAACATGAACTCCTCTTGTTCAGGTTCCACAACCATGTTCACTAAGGCGCTTATACCGTCCAAAGCAGCAGTGACCTCTTGTTGTACGTCTTCGAGATTTTGTTTACGTCCTAAATCTTTATTATCACCATATAATTCGATACTGGCTAATTTTGCTTCGATCTCAGCACGCATCATGCGCAGTTTTTGATCCAGTTTAATTATATGATCACGAGTTTGTTCGTCTACTTTATTAATAAACAACTTCGATTTATCAGGTCCATTACTTGCCATTAACCTCTCCAATTCTCTTTATACTGTATTATATAGATTTTAGTTGAAGCACAAAATTTCGCCATTACTCATAGTATGATATCATTTATTTTTTAATTTCACCTCAAAACTTATCCTATGTTGCTTCATTATTTGTTTATTATGGGTATTTGTGTCGAGGCGATCACTGGCGCCTTGGCGGCTGGACGAAAAAAAATGGATTTTTTTGGGGTCATGTTGATTGCCACCATTACCGCTTTAGGCGGAGGTACGGTAAGGGATGTCCTTTTTGACACCTATCCGCTAACTTGGGTTATCCACCCAGAATATTTACTTTATACCTCATTGTTTGCGTTCATCAGTATTTTTATCGCACATTCGTTAATTAGGATTATGAAGCTTTTTTTAATCCTCGATGCCCTTGGGTTATCAACCTTTGTGATTATAGGCACTCAGAAAGCCTTAGAACATGGGATGTCACCGAGTATCGCTATTATTAGCGGCATGTTAACTGGAATCTGCGGTGGAATGTTAAGGGATATTCTTTGTAATGATATTCCCTTGGTATTAAGGAAAGAATTATATGCAGTAATCGCTTTAGCCGGCTCCCTATTATTTATTGTTTTAACCCATTTTAAAGTACCTGCTAGCCTTAATATTGTGATCGTATTAATTGCTATTTTTACGGCTCGCTTACTCGCTATTTTTTTTCATATCCAAATACCCATTTTTGATTATTCTGAAAGCTTGAAGAAAAGAAAAAGCTAATTGCAATGAATTGGAACTTAAGTGCTGTGCGCAAGGATTGCGCCCTAACACTTTTAATTTAAATGGGCACACCAGTTCAAACTGAGCACCCGTAATACGAGCAGATTAAACTTCTTTAATCTCATGGATAACAATTTCCTCTAATGGCACATCACCATAACTAAAACGTTGTCCGGTTTTTACTTTTACAATGGCATCAACAACATCCATCCCTTCAACCACTTCACCAAAAACACAGTAACCGAAACCTTGCACCGATTCTGCAGTATGGTTTAGGAAATTATTATCCGCGACGTTAATAAAAAATTGAGCTGTCGCTGAATGTGGATCCATAGTTCTTGCCATAGCGATAGTACCGCGTTTATTGGCCTTACCTTGTTTGGCTTCATTTTGAATGGGTTCTTCAGTTTTTTTCTGCTCCATGCTTGCATTTAAGCCGCCGCCTTGGATCATAAAGCCATCAATAACACGGTGAAATATAGTGTCATTATAAAAACCTGAACGTGCATAATTTAAAAAATTCTCAACCGTTTTCGGTGTATTCTCCGTATCTAACTCAATACGGATATCCCCTTTAGATGTACTAATTAAAACCATTGTATTGTCTACCTCTATGGATTGCTGATTAAATGCCGCATTTTATCACAAACATCATGCAAAACATGTATATTGTGGATGCTGGCAAGAGCCGTGAATAAATTGTTTTTTTGTTTAAATAATTGATGCAAATAGGCGCGTGAATAATGTTGGCAGGTATAGCAGCTACAGCCAGGCATAACCGGTGATAAATCATCAGCAAAACACGCTTTTTTTATCTGAATCCGCTCATTTTCATGTTCACTTGCAAAACGTAACCAAGTCCCTTCCTTCACCACCTCGCCGCTATATAAAGCACCATGGCGTGCATTACGAGTAGGGGCGACGCAATCAAACATATCAATGCCTTCAGCGACAACATCTAAAAGATCTTGTGGCGACATGCCTACACCCATAGTATAACGAGGTTTATTTTCGGGCAAAAAAGAGCTTACCCAGCGAATAACCTCAACGGTAGTGGGCATATCAAAACCAACGGTTTCACCGCCAATGGCCACCCCATCAGTATCCATCAGCGTAATAAAATCTGCGCTTTCTTTACGTAAGTCCTCAAAAATCCCCCCCTGAATAATTCCAAATAAGGCTTGAGAATAACCATAACGAGAATTAGGAAATTCGTGATGATAAGCAAGCGATTGTTTTAACCATCGATGGGTACGGGTCATAATATGCGCCACCTCATCTTTAGTGCAGCTATCGGGAGTACATTGATCAAACGCCATAATAATATCAGCACCAATGATCTTTTGGGTTTCCAAAGACATCTCAGGCGTCATGTGAATAAGGCCTTGCTCCCCAGGTAGGCGAAAATGTGCTCCCTCCTCATCAATGGTGCAGATCTCTTTGTTCTTTGACAAGCTAAAAACCTGAAAACCACCACTATCCGTTAACATTGGCCCATGCCAGCCCATAAAATGATGCATGCCGCCGGCCTGCTCAATAGCCCTCATTCCAGGTGCACAAAGCATATGATAAGTGTTACCACCTAAAATAATTTGACTTCCTGCTGCACCTAACTCGGCGGGAGTCATATTATTCACTCCAGCTCTAGTACCAACAGGCATAAAAACTGGGGTAATAAATTCTCCATGGGCAGTAGTGACCCGCGTTATACGGGCTTTATTATGAGGATGCCGATGCAGCACTTCGCAAGAAAAACTATTCATGAATACAAAAATTACTCAAAAGGCAGCAATAATAACTAAGTCAGTCGAGGATTGCTAGTT
Source organism: Legionella sp. km772 (assembly GCF_003989735.1). GTDB lineage: Bacteria > Pseudomonadota > Gammaproteobacteria > Legionellales > Legionellaceae > Legionella. The sequence continues at coordinate 6,316 of NZ_RZGQ01000040.1, forward strand.
ATTAATCAGGCGATTTCGTACGAAAATATAAATATAAAGTAGCCGAGGCCATAAAAGCAAAATAACAAGCAGCCCAGGCCGCCATAGATAGACCTAAGAAACTCCAAGTAGATTCAGCACAATCACCAGAGCCCCACAATAAAGCACGAGCCACATCTTGCCAAGGAAAATAACGAATAAGTATATCCAAACCAGGCATACAAGCAGGTGCTGAGCCGGCCGGTAGCGACTGTAACCATAATTGTCTTAGGGCGAAGAATAAGCCGGCACAGGCAAAAAAGCATTCTATTAAGCTAAGGACTCGAGCCCGCTTAAGTGTACCGAGGGTTAAACCCATTAAACCTAAGAGCATAAAAACACAGATGCGTTGCATTAAACATAAAGGGCAAGGTTGTAAACCAAGAACGTATTGGGAATATAAAGAAAAAAACAAAACAAATGCGGTGATAAGCACCAAAGTATACTGAATTTGTCTATATTGTATTTTAGTCATGATTAGGCAACATATATTCCACTGCAGATTTAATATCTTCCTCATTACACTCGTAACAAGTTCCCTTAGCCGGCATCGCATTTAAACCTTTGATTGCCGAAGCCACTAACTCCTCTAATTTCTTCCCGGCCAAGCGACTTTCCCATGCTTGCTCATCGTGAAATTTTGGAGCCCCCACCAGACCATCGCGGTGACATACCACACAAAAGCGTTCGTAAATTTTTTTGCCAACTTTTTGTTTTTCCGTACTCTGTTTCTGTGTCTTTACCGTCTCATCTTGCACATGCACCTTCCCCACTGGTTGAATGCGCTGTTCTATTTGCAGCACTTCTGAATTACTTGCCGCATAGATTAAGTTAGAACACAGCCACAAAATCGCCAATAGACTAAGACGCATCGTAAACCTTTTTACATCGCTAAAAATTAATATACTATTCTTTCAGAAAGAGCTTATAAAAGCCAGATTTAATCGCTATTTTGTCGCAAGCAGGAAACTGCCATTCCCCAAAAATCAATGTTATTATTGCTTATCTTTTTTTAAATGTAGCCAATTCAATGAATGCCAGAACCTTACGCATTGCGACCAGACAAAGTCCGCTAGCATTATGGCAGGCCAACCATATTCGCGAACAATTACTCCACCATTGGCCAAATTTATTGGTTGAACTAGTACCGATGTTAACCTCTGGTGATAAATTTCTTAAAGATAAATTGCAGGCAGCAGGAGGGAAAGGCTTATTTGTGAAAGAACTCGAAGAAGCTCTCCTGGATAAACGCGCCGATCTTGCCGTGCATTCCACTAAAGATATGCCAGCCTTTCTCCCTCAAGGCTTAATATTGCCGGTAATTTGTAAACGCGATAATCCATTTGATGCCTTTCTGAGCCCGAATTACCCCGATTTAAACTCCTTACCCACTAAAGCGGTCATTGGTACAGCAAGCTTAAGGCGCCAATCGCAACTATTAGCACACCGCCCCGATCTTCAGATAAAAACCTTAAGGGGGAATATTCAAACGCGCATGGCTAAATTACAAGCCGGTGAGTATGATGCCATTATTCTTGCCGCTGCAGGGTTAGAGCGCATGAATTTACAGCATGTTATTACTGAAGTACTTTCAGAGGATATTATGTTGCCTACTTGCGCGCAAGGCGCCTTATCGATTGAGTGTCGAGAAGAGGATGTGGAGGTACAAAATCTTATTGCTCCTCTTAATGATGCAAACAGCTCTCTTTGCGTCCAAACCGAACGCTTGGTTAATGCCCAATTAGGTGGCAATTGCCATGTCCCTTTGGCGGTATTTTGCACCCATACTGCCAGCAGAGAATTACATCTTCGGGCACGCTTATTAAGTATTGATGGATCTAGCGTATTGCACTTTGAACAAACCGCCCCCCAAGAACACGCAAAAGTCTTAGCACGACAATGCACCGATTCTTTATTAGACCAGGGTGCAGCCTCTTTACTACCTCAAATCCATGATTAAATTAAATGGCCTTCGCATTTTAAATACCCGCCCGAAAGAGCAAGGGAAAATCCTACATGAAGAGATTCACCAGGCGGGAGGGATTTCAATAGATTTCCCCACCTTAGAAATACAAGGAACAAATCCAAACTGGCTAGCTAATTTACCCGATCTCAGCACTATAACTCATGCCATTTTTATCAGCGTGAATGCAGTACATTATTTCTTTAACGAACTACAAAAAAGGCAAATTACCTGGGTAAAAGATATCCATGTTATTGCGATTGGTCAAAGTACGGCCCGAACATTGCAATATAAATATGGTTTAGTCGCTGAAGTCCCTCCAACTCCCGATAGTGAACACCTACTTCAACTCCCAAGTTTAAAAAAATTAGCCCAACAAAGCATCCTCCTCATCAAAGGTAAAGGCGGTCGAACCCTTATTGAAGATTCTTTGTTAAACCAGGGAGTTGATCTGGTTATATTAGCGGTATATCAACGGGTTTTACCGGTAATAAACAATCAATATAGCAATTCTTTATGGCGGGATGACGCTGTGGATATTATACTGTTAACCAGTGAGCAATCGATTCATAATCTGTTTAAATTATTTAGCCAAAAAGCACACGACTGGTTAAAAAATAAACCCTGTTTGGTAATTAGTGAGCGCCTTGCTCAGGCAGCCTCGCAGTTAGGGATGAGCAAAATTATACTAAGCCATCCTAACCAAATACTAAATACGTTATTAGACTATAAGGATTACATCCATGGTGGACAGCAATGAACAAGATCAAACTACTAGCCCCTTACCCACAGAAGAAAAAATTGACCCACCCGAGGTGAGCCCAAACAAACCAAGCTCCTGCCCCGGTATCAATAAATTAACGCTGTTTTTTGCTGCCGCTGCTTTAGCCTTTACTGGATACAATTTTTATTCAAGCCACCAGCTCACTGCTAATTTAACCGCAGAAAAGCGAGAGTTAGTAGCGAAACTACAGCAACTGCAAGAACAGCAAAATTCAGATAAGCAAGCGCTCGAAAAGCAAAATGACGCTTTAAACAATAGCAATCAACAATTAGCCGCGAAAATAAAGGAATTCTCGACTCAAGTCCAAAGCATCCGCCAAAAAGGTAATCAAAGCCAAGATTGGCTCTTACTCAAAGCGCGTTATTATTTAGAATTGGCACAAATAAATGCCCACTGGGCAACCGATATTAACGCGCAATCAACTATCGCCCTCCTCCAACAGGCCGATCTGACTTTAGAACAAATGAATGCAGCAGAACTGTTTAAAATACGCCAAATCATTGCCCAAGAGCTCTTAGAATTAAAATCAGCCCATCATTTAGATCTCCCTGGTTTATTAAGTCAATTGGACGCAATCCAAAGCAGTATTACCCAATTACCTGTACAAAAAACCTTGGCTATTCAAGCTGATTCCGCTACCCAATCGCAACCCCCAGAAGTTAGTGGCTCTTTATGGAAAACACAACTAAATAATAGTTTAGATATGCTGGGAAAATTAGTGGTTATTCGCCGTAATGATGAGGAAATTAAACCCTTGTTATCACCCGTATTTGAATCTTTAATTAAAGAAAGCTTAGAATTAAATATTCAAGAGGCGCAATGGGCGATTCTTAACCAAAACCCGATTGCTTATCAATTAGCTTTAAACCAAGCAATAACGACCTTGCAAAGGGGATTTAATAAACAGACCAAAACTAATAGGCTAATTCAACAACTAAAAGAACTGCAAAAGCTCAATTTAGTTGGTGAAAAAATTGAAGTGGGGAAAGCGCTTCCCCTTATTAATGCCCTTATTGAACAAAGGCAGGTACTTAATCCAGGAAAAACAAATAACCAAGGGGGGCAAGTATAATGATCCGCGCTCTATGTGTTTTTCTTCTTTTATTAGCCTCTGTTTTACTAGGGCTCCAGCTTCACAATGATCCTGGTTATGTATTAATAAGTATTAATCACTGGACTATTGAAACAACGCTATGGTTTGCATTATTTCTGGTTTTATTCGCTTTTATTATAATCCATATCAGTATTCAATTACTCCATAAGTTAGGACAGATGCCGCGCACTATTCACCAATGGAATGCTCGTCGCCTGGCTAATAAAGCTCAAGCCATAACCCGTCAAGGGCTGATTGAATACAGTGAGGGCTATTGGCAAAAGGCCCAAACGCATCTAATCCAAGCCCTTCCCAATACCGACACCCCGCTGCTGAATTATTTAACCGCCGCACGCGCAGCTCAAAAAATGGGGGATAGTCAATTAAGAGATCACTATTTACGTGAAGCGCAACAATCAATGCCTGAAGCTAAAATTGCAGTGGAGCTGACCCAAGCCCAGTTACAACTTGCCAACCAACAATGGGAGCAAGCCCTTGCCACTTTAAGGCACTTGCATGATTTAGCGCCCCGTCACCCCTATGTTTTAAAACTCTTAATTAAACTGTATGAACAAGTGCGTGATTGGCAACAATTGATAACTTTGTTACCCCGTTTGAAAAAACATAATGTCCTTTCCCCCCAAGAGTTAGAAAGTTTGCAACTTACTGTGTATTCTCAAGCGATGCTCGATTTAGAAAAGCAAAGCCAACCGGAAGCCCTTATCAAACTCTTTAATAATTTACCCAAGAATATTAGCTCTAACCCAGATCTTCTTAGTGCTTATGTCGGCTTTTTATTAAGGATAGAAAATTATCAACTCGCGGAGGATGTTCTTAAGCGCCATTTACGCAAAGAGTTTCAGCCCAAACTGGTAGAGCTTTATAGTTTATTACCATGCAATGAAAGCCAATTGACCTTTATAGAATCTTTATTGAAAAAAAATCCGCATTCAGACGCTCTTTATCGGTGTTTAGGCCGTCAGGCTATTGCTCAACATCTTTGGGGAAAGGCCAAACAATATTTAGAGCAAGCTCTAGAGCTTAACCCTACACCAAGTACCTATAATGAGTTAGGTAAATTATATGAACATTTGAACGATAGCGCATTAGCCTGTGATTTTTATAAAAAAGGATTAGCCTTAGCCACCAACTAGGGAAAAGGCTATTCCATAGAAAACAAAACCAAAGCAAGCAACGCAAAAATCATTCCTAAACTTTGTTTTAAGGTTATTCCTTGTTTAAGAAAGACCATACAAAAAATTAAAGTGATCATGGGGTACATCGAGGTAACCAAAACCACTGGCATAGTCGGACCATTTCTTAACGCTAAAATAAAAAAGATACAGGCAATCCCATTGGCTAAACCATTAAGCAAGCCATAAGTACTACCATGTGCGCAAACATCTGGACGAAAATCCAATAAAAATAAGGCAATAAGACCCGAAACTAATACACCGAGACTGGAATAAAAAGTAATCGAAAGGGGATTAATAAAATCTGCAGCACGGGTGCCCCAATAACCCCACGCGCCATAAAGAATTAAGGCGATAACCGAGGGAAAGTACCAAGTACTAAAATTCATTGCACAACCTAATTAAAGTTAATTTCAAAGGGCTAGCTAGCCCGGATAATACCCTAAAAATTGTTCTTTTTGAATTTATCTTACTCCAATACAGGGCAAATGCATCTAAATAGTGCACAGTTAAGCCTGCTATATTGTCAACCTACCGCGCTTTAGGCGATAGCCAAACAATCACGCATGAGAATAGGGACGAGAATTCGCGTATAAATGGAACGCAGACTGTGAGGCACTGACTTTACAATTAGATGCGTTTGCCCTGACTCCTATAGAACAATAATACCGCTTTAGCTTAACATAGGGATAGGGCTAGTCCCTTCATTAACTGCTGGATCGCTAGTTTTGGCAGTAAAAAAGGATTTAATTTCTCGAAGCCAGCGGTCAATAATAGCTAATAAATTGGCAAAAAGAGGCCTTTCCCCGCGAAAAGCCGCCATCAGATCAGGAAAGAGCTCTCCTCTTCCTTCTTTCCAGGCATAATAATCTGCAAATAAATGCCGCTCTCCGCTTAATACCGCTCTTAACTGGGCAAAGGGCACATCATAAATACGAGCCTGACCATCATCAGCAGGGTCATAGCGGTGTTGCACCTTAATACTATGCTTTTTAGCTTTGAAAAAGTTGCTTTGCAATAAGGCGGAAGTATAAATTTTATTTGACCGCTCCTCATAGGATAAAGGAGGTAAATTTAAGGCTCTTCCCACCTCGTAGCTAGGGAGGGCTAACAGCCATTTGTCGACAAAATTTTGAAAAGTATAACTAAAGACCTCCTGTTTTCTGGTCTCGAGTGCAGTCACTAAGATCTTTCTACATTTTTGCCAATCTTTTTGTAAAGCATTAAGGTAATTACTCCACTCCTCTAGTAAAATAACTACTGCAGAAACATCTTCAGCTTTTTTTAATTCATGATATTCATTCAAAAAAAGCTGGGTGGTTTCCTCGATAAAATCGGCATAGAGCTTACTGACCTCCTCTTGGAAAGAAGCTTGGATGGCCATAAGACCTTGTAACTTTTGAATTTCTTGCGCCACATTTCCGGTATCCCCTTTAAAAGGATAATCGGAATCTTGTAGATGCGGTACCATTCTAAATTCACCGGTTTTGCCATTACGAGCCGTCCGTGCAGCAATCTGAATTTCATCTTCAAAAGTAGGCACATACGGCACCAATACTAATAAAGGTTTTTCATTGCTAGAAAAAATATCTTTTCCTCGCCCAAAATTACCCACGGTCGAGACAGTAAGGACATTTTCCTCTCCAGCGTGTTCAATTGCTTCTTTTTTTTCCTCCGAGCTAGATAGAGCATGGATCCACTGCTGTTTTTGCAAGAGATCAGCCACATCAGAATCTTGAGTAAGGGCATTATAGATCGTTTGGCTTTGAATATCGTTTTTACAAATAATTAGGATGGGCCAATTCCGTTTTAGTTTTTCAATAACCAATTTTTTGAGAAATTGAATTTGTTGTTGTTCATCTTTGGCCAACCAAATCGGTTTATCCTCACGCTGTAGCGGCTTATGGCGAGGGGCTACTAAATAATGATAATTTTCATGATTAATGGCCTTATTGAACAAAGGTGCTTCACTGCGAGTCGAACCACTTATGCCATAAAGCTGCCCCTCTCTATACTGGGCTATAAAATTGGTTGTTAAGGAAGAGCGAGCGGTGGCATTTTCCGGAAAAATGACGAAACTGTCTTTCGCTTTCTGGTTTTCTAAAGCACATAAACACTGATGAATACCTTCTCCAAAAGTACTGTCCTCTATGCTACGGCCTTGATCAAGTACCAAAACTTTGCGGGTTAAACGGGTTTTGTTATGTGCATCTACGACGCTAAACATTTTCGCAGGATTATTTTCGGTAACCGCATAATGTTGCTTTTCTTTCATGCGAATAGCTTGGTAGGCACTGTTAAGCCAAGTACTGATTTGCGCCGGCCGCTCTTTTTTTAAGGCTAAAAGGCTTCTATAGTGGGCATCCCCCTCCCACTTTTGCACATAGTGGACAAAAAGCAAAGCCAAGGAATCCAAAGAAAGCCTGTCCTGTTTATTTTGCTCAGCGAGCACCAGTTGTTCCTGCATGAATTTGACTAAATGGGAATAAATCCAGGCGAAGCTTTTTAAGCGCGCCGAAGCCATAGCATAGTTGTAAAGATCTGTCGATTTATTATGGCGAAAAACGTCTTCTTCATCCAAAATAAGACAGCGCTTAGATTTGTTTTCTTGCAAATAGGCGAAGGGCTTTCCCAAAATATCACTTTGATTCCGTAATAAAAATAATTGCCGATCATCAGAAAAATTAATGCCATTTTTTTGATAAAGTTCTGGTGGGGTATTGATAGTTATTAAGCTAGTTAATACGCCTAAGCTGTTAAAAAACGGCGTATAGGTCAGGTAATCCCGTTCCGCTAACTCCATATCACTAGTAATAATATCAACCGTTTTACCTCTTAATGATTGACAAGCTGCAAGAATCATTGCAACCCTAGATTTTCCCTCGCCGGCATCAATCTGACTGATCAATTTAGGGTTGTCGGTAGCCAGCATGGCATACAAAGTCATAACCTGAGTAGTATTTACTTCTTGGCTAATGATTTGCTCAGCATTTTCAGGATGTTTTTGTCCTGTGGTTCGTGCCAGCATCTCTATGCAAAGACATAACAGCGCTTCTTGATGCTCCAACAAAAATTCTGGTTCGGACAAAAGACGTAATTGATTGATTTCTGCCTGCAACTGACTAAGAGACTTTTGCCGATTCTCCTGTAAACGTTTATTAAGGGATTGGGCCAAGGCCTTACTAAAGAGTCCTGGTTCTATACCTTGGTATTTAGTCTTCTGCTCATGAAAATACGACTCTTGAAATGCATAAGACAATTCTCGCCGCCCATAAGGCTCGACACTGTAGGCTCTGTAGCACTCTTTAAAATTATCTGCCTTGATCCATTGATGAATGGTTTTAATATCGGGATAAGGAGGGCTATCTACATGGCTCATTAACATGGAAAAAGCTTTAGGATCAGCACTTAGCGCCCGTAATAAGTCCTCCAAACCGGTAATTGATTTTTGATTACCTAAAAGGTGGGTAATTAAGCTTAACAGAAAGCGCTTTTGAACCGGAACCACTCGTTGTTTAGAGAGCTCGTTCAAATGAGTTATCACTCTATTATTTAGATCGGATGGCAGATGAACGGTCGGGTTAAACTGCCTTATCAGGGCATTAAAGTCTTCCTGGTTTAGTTGGTTTCGCTCAATAATCCCCTGGCTTTTTTGCAGTCCTGCAGCATCCGTTTCTAGATAATTGAAACGATCATTTACTTTATCCCAAGATAAATAAACCGAATGGGGCTTTTTAAATTCAGGAATTGCCTCGAGAGGTAAGAGAATAAACTCGAGCCTCTCTTCCTTTTTAAAAAAACTCCAAAGGGTCGGCAAAACTCCCTGTGTCCGTCGTTTTTTAATTAACTCAAATAAAATGTTATCAAAAGGCTCTGCCAGTTTTAGAGCAGGACTAAGCTTATCCATTAAAGCTGCAAAAAAATTACAATTATCTTGTGTCAATAGATGGGGAGGCTGTAACTGACCTTCTTCATTACTTAATCTATATTCAATTATTTCGTTATTTACTTTCCTCAGATAGGCGCTATTGCTTGCAAGGTCTTGGACAGAAAGCCATGGCTCATTGCCAACAAAAATTTTGTCGACCTGTAAACAAGGATCAAATTTATCCAGTTGCCTCAGCAGCTTCATCAATTGCGAGGGTTTTTCGCAATAATGAGCCAAAAGAGAATAAAAAGTAAGCATATTTTCTTGCGCTGACTCCAAACTATCTTTATCACTTAATGGGCGTTCAGCGGGAGCATATAAAATTTGACTAATCTGCCTTAAATCGCATATCCATTGTTGTGCTTGTTTAAAAGAACAACTGGTTTTCAACAAGGATTTAAGGGTATACAGTAAGTAAGGTTTAGAAATGGCATGGACTTTTGCAATCCTATTAAGAGTATGGATTATCTCCTGGATGTCTTCCTTAAAATGCTCATTTTCCAGATCTTGTTGCGGCGCGGCTAATAAAAGCAAAGCCAAGCCTTCCTCCAAATCCATGGTCTCCAGCGCAAGCTCTCCCTTTTCTTTAAACAGTGCGATCAGAGGTTTTATTTCTTTAATAAAAAAAACAAATTTAGCCAACAGCGCTTCACTGTTAGGCATTTTTACTAAGCACTGTGCAAGTTGGCTAAAGCCGGCAATAGTTCTTTTAGTTTGTATTTGTTTGATTAATTCGATAAGCGATGGCGTATCACTTAAAAAATCCTCTCCTAAAGAGACAAGACTATGGAGAAAAAAATTAAAATCTGCTTCGGGGAGTAGGTATCTTAATTTTGACAACCGCTCATTCAACTCAACAAAGCTACCCAAAAGACTACCCTGTTTCTGCTTCAGTAGGACTTGCAAACGCTCAAGCTCCACTCGCTGCTCGGGTTTAAATTGATACTGTCTTAATTGTTTTTTTTCCTCCTCTGTTAATTCAAAAGCCTGATGCTTAAGGAGTTGTCGTTTGGTGGCAAAGTAGTCGGTAGGAAAATAAGCAGGAAATTCTTTTTCCAAATAATTAATGAGGTTTAATTCGACCGGCTCCTCATCAGCAAATTCTGGCCGTGTTTGACAATCAGTGAATAAATTTGCCAACTGCCGGGGATGCAGCCCAGTATTCCTAAGAGCATCTTTCCAAAAAGACATAGCGCAATTTAACGCTTTTGCATGAAGAAGCTTGTTATCCTCTGCTCTTTTTAAAGTGCTTAAAAATTTAAAGTCATTAACTTGGCTAATATTAAAGGTACTCAAATGAGGAATTATTAGAGCTGCGGCATCGGGATAGCGCGTATGAAGTTCATACTGCAAAAGAGTATACTCTTGAATCGATAAAGGTCTCCACTCCCCATGTTGGCGATAAAAACGCGCGCCTTCGTATAGCGCAGTGGAGTAGGCATCCAATAATTCAGCAAACCGAAAGCGATGCTCATCAATTTTTTTAATTTTCGCATCAGGATTGCGGATATCTTTTAATTCCAGGGAATAAACCGTTTGTAAATCTGCCGCAAATAATTCTTGTTGGATCGCCAAATTAGGATAAATTTTAGCGCTTATGTTCCCATGAATATAATCCGCAACAGCTTTGCCTTCAATAAGTAGACCGGTAGCATACCCCCCTTTTTTCATTAAATAAGGCATATTGTTTTCAAAATCGCTTAGGCTTGTGCATATTTGCTGCCAGGTTTGTAACTCCTCCTCTTCCTCTAAACTCGTCTCAGCTTTGTGGGCCTTTTGAGTAGTGCAAGCAGCCAATAGTTTATACATATTCCAGCGATAAACAGCAAAGGCCTCTTTAAATTTCATATTATGAATACAAGCGATTGCTTTCTTATAAAATTCAATGGAGTTTCTTTTCGGCTGGTAAGCAAGATAACGCCAAAAACTAGCTTCTTCCCTTGTAATCGGAACATAGGATTGTGAACGCGCAAAATCAAAGACTGCCTCCTCCTCCGCCTCGGAAAGAGGATGGGCACTTTGGCCTTTTTTTAAATTATCGGCATCCTGTCCTACTTTTTGCAAAATACTTTGGTAATGAGCTAAGGTCTCAGGAAGAGGCCATTCTTTAAATAAAGCAGGAGCCTCTTTGATTGAACAATACAATTTACTGTTTTTCACATGTAAAAAAAGTTTGTTCTTGAGAGTTTTGATGTCATCTGGTTTGTGGTTTTGTAGTTTTTCTGTTTTTTCGAAATCAATAACATAGCCACCTAGTTGATTGAAATCATTGATCGTACGAAAACCTGTTTTTCCCATTTTCCCTGCATGCAACTCCATTTCAGGCAACAAAAAACCACAGGGATTATCATCACTTAAATAATCAGTTAATGCCCTAATTGACTCATAGCTATTAGATAAAGAAAGTTCACTCAAAGCTTTCCATTGTGCGAGGCGATCCATTTTTTTTAACTGAGGATTGCTCATTACTGTTTCCCACCGCCCTAAAAGCACGATCGGGTTAATATCCGCATTTATCAATGAAGGGCTAAGAAAAAAATCCTCATAGGATAGCCCCATCTCGTGCTCAATTAGGGCAGAAAAGTATTTGAAGGCCGCGCTTAATTCTTCTTTGCTGCAGTAGTTTTTTATTTTAGAAAGAAGTAGTCGGTAGCACTCTTCTTTTTTCCCGGAAAAAAGGACAACCTCCTCTGCATCACCACTGAGTGGTTTCGCATCATCTAAGGTCACCGATAAAGGCATGGGCTCAAGCTTCTGTGCCTCCTTTAATTCTGGACTGTAGTGCAGTACTTCGCATTGTTGGGTAGCTGGATTAGTAATTAAATGAAAGCCTTTAGGCAAATGCTGAAAATCAATACCTTGTTGGAATTTATGCCAATAATGCAGGATTTGCTCACCGGCCGCCTCAGTTAAGTAGTGAACATCCCGATTTTTATAGACCTTATCGTTATCTTTCACCTGCCCCAATAACCGATTCCATAAGTGTTCGGGTTCAGGCACCCCGGGAGTATTTTGCGCAAGCAGACTAAACTCTTCTTCGTTGATAAGATTAAAGAGACCCTCATCCACCCAGTAATGTTCTGTTGATTGATCAACTGAAATAGCCGTTTCATTGACTCTATCGATTACGACTGCGGGCTGCTTTAAGTTGATAATACCTAATTTAGCAAGCGGATTATGCTCTTGTTGAGCTTCCGTTTTTCTAATTAAGGCGATGTTTTTGATTAAAGAAACGGTTCTATAAGCCCTTATCTGCGATTGACCGCTCACCCATCTATATTCAGAAAATCCCATCTTGACCTTAATTTATTCACCAACCCCAAGATGAAGAACACTATATACAAAAATCGCCTATTTTGCAGCTTGCTAATACATAAACATCTGTCAGAATATTAAAATACCCTACCAAGCTATCGAGCTCTTTTAGAGTAATTCTTAGCCATATTCCCAATACAATCGCTAATAACCAGAAGAGTTAGAGCTGGTGGGACATTCCTAGACCATGAGTTAAGCGAGGTTGTTAGCGCACGGCCTATAAGTAAGACAAATTCAGCAGTTTCCGCAATGAGTAAAAGTTAGTAAACAGCGAGTTTATAGAGAAACTTAGAAAGGAAAAAGAATATCAATTGAGCAAACGAGGTTTAAACGCTTTTATTTACAAACAATATGACTCTTCACTCTACGAGGTTTATATTTCATGGTGTCGATTAGCCACTCCAAAGGATATTCCACTTTAACCACCCTGCCATATAATGCATTTGATTCAATTACCGTAGGTTTTTTCCATATGATCCCAGACTCGTACATCATTACATGAGAACCGGCAATGACGAAAACATCCCCCCTCTTCATTTCGCCTGGAGAAATTTCCTCAGTAACTCATGTTACGCACATAAACTTGTAGTTTGACTAAAAAGCATTAGAATTCCGCCCTTAATTTTAGGGAGGGAATTAAATGGATATGCTTGATCTTTATAGTGATTATTTGATTTTC
>NZ_RZGQ01000041.1 GCF_003989735.1 Legionella sp. km772
TTTGATTTTTTTGATGCAGTGTAATAATTTCGCTTTTTGGTCATTCTATTCCCCTCTTATATTAGAAGAATAGCTCTTAAAAATACCTTTTTTTCGTCTAAAAATCCGCGCCTATATCACTCCATAGATTTTAATATTCTCGTCATCGAGAATAAATAATTCGAAATCCTTTTTTTGTGATTTTAAAATAGAAATTATTTTTGCTGTATCGGGAAATAAGGGGCTGCTCTCCATGTGATAAAAATAGATTTTATTAGTTAGAATTAGTAGATTCAAATAATAGGCTATCTTTGGAAACTTTAAACTTTTTTCAATTCTACGTTTAGTTTTTTCCGTATCCCCCTCATTAATTGATAATAATCTTTTGTTTTCGAGCTCAATCATTCGTTCATTCTGGATATTTTTATAGAGATATCGATATCTATCACTAAGCAAATATAAATAATTGATAATAGGGTTTAAATATTCTTCATTTCCCGTTATGGTATACATTCGCATAGCAAAATGCTCTTGATGTGTAACGGGTAGAGTATAAAGTTTGGATTGATATTCTTTTAAAATTTTCTCGCCAATATTGGCATGACACAAGCTATTAATTAGAACTAAGCTGATGATTAGATAACGCACTGTACTTTTAATATCCTTTTTATTTATATAGGGTGGTATTTTAGCAAGATAAAATTAAGTTATAAATCAATAAATTCAATAAGTTATGTTATTTATTGTTCGAAATGCTTCTAAGGAGACTATTTTGTTTTAACTTTGCTTATTGGTTAAAACCGCTCACACCAGAAATTTTAATTGAATAGACTTCCGATTTAATACAGGATAAATTGAATATAATCTGGGATTCATAAAGACAGCTTTTAATATTAACAGCAAATAAATCAGTAAGCCAAATCAAAATATTGTAAGCTTAATTATCTCGTTAAGAATGAGGGAGAATAATAATGAGAACTTCCGTTATAGGGTATTTTACCCGTTATGGTCTTGGGGTTGCCCTTTTTTTCTATTGTCTACTCGGAGCAGCAGTTCCTCTCCATACCCCAATAATCTGCAATTCGTCTTCATTTGACTGTTGTTATAAGAAATGTATAGCGAAATCAAGAAACAAAAAACGCATCCATGGCCTTCCTAGTGCTAAATATCGATGCAAAAAAAAATGCAAGCATGTGAGTCATCACTAAGCTCATGGCTTAATTTATAATAGGCATCGATTAGATACATACTGCTACTTAATTTTATGTTTTTTTAAATTTGCTATAAAGTAGTAATACACCTTGAAAAAAGACAATAATATAATACCAATATCCTTATAATCGATGGAGCGGAACATAATCATGAAGACAGGTATCAGTGTGCTTACCCGGTGTAGTTTTAGCATTGCGCTTTCTTTTTATTACCTATTTGGATACGCTGCTTCAACCCAGCAGCCAGAGGTCTGTTCTTCTGCTGCGACTTCAAGCTGTTGCTACGCTACTTGTGTTGGGATGGCGAAGAGTAAGCAATATGTTCATGGCGATCCAAGTGCTAAGCTTACCTGCAAGAAAAAATGTATGCCCGACCATTAAACGAAGTATGGCTCATTACTTTCTAGCAAGGTGTGCTGTTGCGACAATGGATGTTATGAAATCCCTTCCTCCTTAGAGACTCCTGAAGGAAGGGTAGCGTCTGACACAGTGCGTGGCTAAGCTGAATATTTATGATGATTAAAAGGTTTAAGGGATTCAGAAATATTTTTGTATAACTCTGGGAGCCATCGGGGTTGAGCAAAGTTTGAAGTGGATGGCTTTTGATCATTGCGCATATCATTAGGGGCTATAATCATTTTAATATTATTTAATCCAACCCGTCTTGCTAATATAAAGAGCTGATCAATCGCTACATCACCTACAGCCAAACAACCAACGGATAAATTTTTTCCATGAATGAAAATATTGTTCCCTAAGTTTTTTCTCCCATCAATGTATCCTTTTTCTTTATCAAAGCTATTGGGGTAATTGATCATCATTGATAAATGCATACTACTAAAGGGATTAAAATTAACCAGCTTATATACTCCCTCCGGGATTTGTTTATCATTTTCCCGCAATTTTGGCCCCAAACGACCACTGAATCCAGTTAGGGGATAATCATGAATATGAGTCCATTTTTGATTAGGGTTTTTTGCCCACAGCTCCACTTTTCGCTCTGACTTGAAAGCAAGTAAGGCTACCTCTTTAGGAGGATAACTGACTTTTGCTTTATTAAAAAATGAAATAAGTTGGGGCTCGACCCTCAGGCCATAGCGTTTAACAGCGCGGTCTACCGCATTATCCCAATTTACTTTCTGGGTCATCGAGTAACTATTACTAATAAACATAAAAAAAAGGATGGAGATTAAGCGTTTCTTATTACGAATAAAATTATAAATTGTAAGCATGGTATAAATAAAACCCTTAAGAACAAATTTTAATTAATTAATCTTTCTTTTTTTGTAACAATAACATTTGTTTTTTAGTAGGCAAAGCTAATTGCCTAGCTATAAAATCAGGGCTCACACTTAGATGACCTATTTTGGGAATAAGACCATAATAATTAGGACAGAGATAATCTGTAGAGCCTTGTTTAGTTATTTTATAAAAAATATATTTAAAATCACAATAACTAGGTTTCTCCATTAATGCAACTTGGATTATAGGTGAGCCTGCTAATCTATCGTTAAAGAAATATGCATTAATACATAGATTAAATATCATTAATAAGCTCGTCAAGGCAATAAGTATTTGCGCCACTAAGGTTATATTTTTTATTTGAATATAAACAGTTCTTAAATGCTCAATGATATAAATTAAACTGGTAGCCAAAATGATTAAGTTTAATGAGTATAGGAATGCATTGTTATAATCAAAATAACTTCCAAAAATCACTCCACCAGAATGTTGATAGTGCAGGATAAGCGCAATAAGGCTTAGCCATAAGGCAGAAATTATATAATAGAGTGCCTTTTGGCTTAGCCCCCAAATCAAGGACAGCAAAGCCGCTAAAGGGAGCAAATAGTGGATAATATGTGCTAATAAAAGCATTAAATTGTCCTTAATAAGGTTTATATGTGGTGATATTAGATAAAATACCGAGAGCTATTAGTTTAGGAATCATGGTTTTTTATTAATAAAATATGAGGCGAGCTTGGAAACAAAGTTGTTTTTATCATCTCTTTTGGTAAAGCGATTTTCCTTAAAGTAAATTGATGCAAAGCCGGAGTAAGGTAAGTTAAAGCGTTAAGTTCCCCCTGAGAGAGGGGTCTTTTTTCATGTTGTATCGAATATAAGGTCCCAATCCATAGAGGATTATTTAGATTACGCAAATTATAGTTTGATTCCCATACAATTAATTGGAATAACCTATTGTTTTGTTTGTTTTTGTAGGTCATCACCAACTCTGGACGCTTATTCTGAAGTAATTGCGTGAGTAGGGGAAGTTTAAGGCTATTTGAATCATTGACTCTCATTAAAATTTTGGTAAAAAAGCTTTCATTATGAGTTTCCCAACCAAACTCCTCCAAACTATTTTCCAGTAAACTTAAATCTCCAGCGTATTGGATATTTAATAAACTGGTTCTTTTACCGACACGGTTTAGACGATATAAAGGGAGAATAGGTTGCTGTTGATCCCACCATGTTGCACTGTCTAAGGTATACTCCTTTTCATAAGGGGTGTGTGCATAAACTAGGACTTTGAAATTGAAATAAATAGATAATGACGATGAAAAAATTATACTGATAAAGAGTAAGGATAAAATAGCTACAGACTGGCTTTTCTTTTCGTCAGAAGCATTTTCTTTTCGATAAAAAAGACAGGTAATTAAGCATATGCATGCACCGATAAAATAAGAAGCTAATACATCACTTAACCAGTTATCTCCTAAATAAATAGAGCCTAAACCACTTAAACCAAGAATGATTAAAAGAAATGATCTTAAGGTATTGGTTAATAGTGAATATTTATTTTTAATATAGTAAAAAATAAATCCATATAATGAGGTAGCTACCAAAAGGTTATGGTTAGGAAAGGAGCTTCCTTCCATCGTTATTAATAAGCCTTGCGGTCTTGGACAAAAAATAAATTTGCTGAGTAAATAAGAGGTGCAAGTGCTAAAAATTATTAAAAGGGCTAAATAGACCGTGGCTCTAAATTTTTTGTTATAAATAAACCATGCTGAGCACCCAATGTAAAGAAAAGCAAGGGTGATTTTGCTGGTTAATTGAGTAAATACAATAAACACCGCTTCGAGGAGATAAGTATGGAAACTTTGTAACAGAAGATAAACAGGTAAATCGATACCTTTTAAATTATCTCCCCATATATTTAATGCTATTAATGAGAGACTACTTAACAGACATAGTAAGGTTATTAAGACTAGGCCCGCTGTGGTATAGTGGTTAGCTTCATTAGGGGGAGTAAAAAGATTATAGAGATTTAACAATGAATCCTTTTTAAAGGTCATCCAAAAGTCATGGAGGTTGTTTTTAAAAAATGAATGTAGTTTCAAAATGATCCATTTGATTGTTAAGCTAACAACCCAAATTATAACTAATAGGATTAAAGTAATGATAAAAAGGCGTGTAGCACTTTCTGTAGAAAGCTCATGACCAGCCGCACCAATTAAAACTCCTGGCATGACATATAATAAAGACCAGCCGATACCGGAGATAAAGTTGGCCAATAAAAATCGCCATTGCTTCATATGCATAATCCCAGCAATTACCGGAATTATTGATCTTAATGGGCCTACAAAGCGTCCAATAAGGACACTTTTTCCGCCATGACGAGAAAAAAAGTCTTTTCCATAAGCGAGCCAACTAGGATATTTTTTAAAAGGCCACATATCTACTAGTTTTTCACTATAAAAATAACCTAAGGCATAACTGAGGCTATCACCACAAATGGCACCTAAGCTTGAAGCAATAAGGGTAAGATCAATTCTTAAAATTCCAGAACCGGCTAAGATACCAATTGCAGTCATGGTTACTGAGCCTGGTATAATGCTGCCAACAATAGCAAGTGATTCTGATAATGCTACTATAAATGTAAAAAATAAGGCCCAATTGGGGTTAGCTTGGAGCCAGTTAGTTAATGGATGAATATAATCTGCGAACAGGTTCATAATTATTTGTAATGTTTAAAGTGAGTTATGAAATCCTGTACAAAATATTGGCCAACTTCTTCAATATGTACAGAGGGTGTTAAATCACTTATTTGCGTCATCTCCATCTTAGCATATCCACAGGGATTAATGTCTTTGAAAGGTTTTAGATCCATATTAACATTAAGGGCAATACCATGATATGACCGTCCATTTTTAACCCTTAAACCAATAGATGCAATCTTCTTCTCCCCTACATAGACTCCTGGTGCACCACATTTCACTACACCTTCTATTTCATAGCGGGCAAGCGTTGAAATTAGTACTTGCTCTAACTGTGTTACTAAGGTTCTCACTCCTATATTAAGGCGAATTAAATCAACCAAAACATAGGCGACTAATTGCCCGGGGCCATGATAAGTAACTTGACCACCCCGATCGGATTGAATAATAGGAATGGAGTTAGAATTCAATATATGCTCAGGTTTACCGGCTTGACCTTGCGTATAAACAGGGTGATGCTCCAAAAGCCATAATTCATCCTGCGTATTTTCAGTGCGGTTGAGAGTAAATTCCTTCATCTTCGCCCAGATTGAAAAATAATCCTGAGTCCCTAGGTACTGGATATTCATTATAGAACCATTTTAACTTGAGCATGCTTTGTTATTTCGTGATAAAAAGCATCTAATAACTCTTTGTTTTGGGCGAACACCGTGACCGTAATCGCTAAATAGTTATTTTTTTGGCTAGGTTTGTGTACCAGATTTTCTTCTACAAAATCGGGAAAATGCTTGATAGTGATTTGTTTAATTTCCTCGATAAAGGTAGGTGAGTGAAGACCAATAATTTTTACAGGAAATAAACAAGGGAAGTCTATTAAGGTATCTTTAGTCATGGGCCACCAACTTTTTATAATAGTCATTTATTCGAAGACAATAAGTCCCTATTTTCCCGCCATTAATTATGTGCTCATTAATTTGTATTACTGGGAAAATTTCTTTGGTTGTACTCGTAATCCACGCCTCTTGAGCATTTAACAATTCGTTAACGGTAAATTCAATTTCTAAATAGGGCAATTTCAGTTGTTTAATTATTTCAATTGTAATATCCCGCGTTATCCCGGGTAAACACGAATTATTCAAAGGAGGGGTTTTTATTACACCCTTTGCATCTACCATAAATACATTTGCTGCGCTTCCCTCTGTAATAATATTATTACGGCTGAGTATTGAAGTATGATAGCCATCAACAACAGCATTATCATTTAATAAAATATTTGCTAATAAGGAGGTTGTTTTTATATCGCAACGGGACCAACGTATATCTTCAACGATTTTTGCTTTAAGTCCAGATTGCTTTTCCATTAGGGTTGGATAATTATTATGAATAGTAAAAGCGATAAGAGAAGAGGGGAGATCTTTCGGAATATCATGTTTTCGAAATCCTTGATTTCCTCGGGTTATATGAATATAAACTTGTAAGTCCCCGCCGCCATTTTTTTCAATTAATTGAGTGATTAGAGTATTTAAATCCCATAAGGGCTTTTCTATATTTACTTTTTCTAAATTAGAATACAGTCGGTTTAGGTGTTTTTCTACAAAAAAAGGCCGACTGTTATAAACAGGCAGCACTTCATATATCGCGTCACCGAATAAGAAACCTCTATCAAAAATTGAGATTTTTGCATCAGCTAGGTCGCAGAACTCTCCGTTAATAAATGCTTGTCTCACGTTCGCTTAACCTTCTGAAGAACCAAACCATCCTTTAAAAGCTAAACGGATAGAATCTTTGGTCCGTGTATAAAAGCCTCCACTTTCAATATCTTGTAAGGCATAAAGTGGCTTGGTGGTAATAACATTATTATCAAATTGAACCACTAATTCGCCCACTTTATCACCTTTTTTTATTGGTGCTTGTAGATAAGAGGGTATTTTTGTAGAAACCGTTAGTCTTTGATATTGGCCAGCGGGAATGGTTACAAATTGATTTTCCGTTAAACCTACCGAAACCTTGTCAACTAAACCTTTGTATAAGGGAAGCTCAGAGATAGCTTGGCCTGATTTATAAAGTTGATGGGTTTCGAAAAATCTGAAACCATAATTTAATAATTTTTCACTATCATCCGCGCGCGAAGAATCATTTGGCTCACCTAACACTACAGCTAATAGACGCATATTGTCGCGCTTGGCCGAGGAAACTAGACAAAAACCTGCATCGTTAGTATGCCCTGTTTTTAAACCATCAACTTGACTGTCTCTCCACAGTAAGCGATTTCTATTAGGCTGACGAATACCGTTATAGGTAAACCATTTTTGTTTGTACCAACCGTAATATTGTGGGAATTCTGTGATTAAAGATCTACCTAAAATGGCTAAATCTTTTGCAGTAGTATATAAATCAGGATGAGGCAGACCTGTACTATCAGTAAAATGGCTGTTCTTCATTCCTAGATTTTGCGCCTGCTGATTCATAATATCAGTAAAGGCATTTTCGCTACCCCCTACATGCTCTGCCATAGCTACACAAGCATCATTTCCTGAATCAACAATAATTCCTTTAAGAAGGTCTTCAACAGGAACTTGTTGCCCTTCTTTAATGAACATTCGCGACCCACCAATTTTCCAGGCATCGCGGCTTACACGAACGCTATCATTTAGGTGAATTTGATTATTATTTAAAGCGTTTGAAATAACATACAGAGTCATCATCTTAGTTAAACTGGCAGGAGGGAGACGCTCTTCACTATTTTTTTCTGCAAGTATTTTGCCGCTATTTACATCAATTAGAATATAGGCTTTGGCGTTTAAATTAGGTGCTGCTGGAGTAACTAGTGGTTTATGAATTACGGTAGGGGATGGTTTTTCAAGATTTGATGGTGTAGGAAGACTATCTTCGGCCATTAAATTTGAAGATTGCACGATTAGTGTAATAAAGAACAAGGTGGTTAATATAAAGGAGGTAGCTTTTGTCATTTTCTTACCAAGTAGTTACAAAATGTTGGTTATCTTATCATAAGCTTATAAACACACAATGAGCCAAACCAAAATATCCCAAATTTTTAGGGTAAAAAAGAATTAATTGAAATCAAAACTTCGAAAATGATGGTTTTTTATGTATATTGTTAATTTCAATAATTAAAAATAAAAACTTATGAAGAGAATAGCACTTGCTGTACTTATCCTGCTTTCAGGTTGTCAAAATATAGAGCAAAAAGATGTTGATATAAAGAAAGAAGATGAAAAATCAAGCAGTTATTCTACCAAGAGTGTGCATGATAAAGCGATCTATGATCGATACAATAACAAAGGTAATCGATACACTATTAAACAAGATGCCGCTCCTAAAAATCCAAACAACAGCAAAATTAAAGAAACCAAACCCACTAATGAGCCGATGAGTCGCTATGGTAATCCTTCGGAATATAGAGTTGATGGTCGTAAGTATGAAGTCATGAAAAACTCAGCAGGCTATAAAACCAGGGGAATTGCTTCTTGGTATGGTACAAAATTTCATAAGCAACGAACCTCAAGTGGTGAACCGTATGATATGTATGTGATGAGTGCTGCTCATAAGACTTTACCGCTGCCAACTTATATTAAAGTAAAGAATTTAGACAACGGTAAAACAGCTATTGTTAAGGTGAATGATCGAGGGCCCTTTCATGGGGATCGGTTAATTGATTTATCATACGCCGCAGCTGTAAAGCTTGGCATCTTTCCTAAAGGGACTGCCCATGTTGAAATAGAAACGATGATGGGGCCTGCTGGTAATGCACATTATTATTTACAAGCAGGGGCGTTTAATACAGAATCGGCTGCCAAAATTTTGAAAGATAAATTAGCGAAATTAACCACTTCACCGGTTTTCATTGAGCATTACCAAAAACACTATGTTGTTCGTGTGGGTCCTTTTGCAAATAAAGACATGGTGAATAATTTAAAAACTAAATTAGCACAAAATGGAGTCTCAGGAACCTTCTCAGTGCTGGTTTAATTAGCTTCAAACGCTATAGGTGAAATTTAACTTAGGATTATATTTTGCTAAGATGGCTCATGGATTGAATGTTGTGGCTTCCATGACAAATTTATTGCATTTTTAAAAAAAGACACAATAATTTGCATAATTTTATACTACATATAGAATATTTATAGAAAATTCATAGATTAATAGCTAAAATTGATTTTTGAATTTATTTTAAATATCCAATCAAACTGTGAGGCAAGAAACCGATGCATGATGGCTCTGTGTTTTATACCATTTTTTTAATATTCTCCGGAGCAGCATTTTTTTCAACCTTGGTTTTATACACAAAGCAGTCACTTTTGGTCGCTTATATTCTTCTTGGCGCGGCACTCGGCCCATGGGGATTAAAATTAGTTCCTGATGTAACAACTGTTCAACAGGTAGGCGATGTGGGTATTGTCTTCCTTCTCTTTTTATTAGGACTACATTTACAACCACAAAATTTAGTCCATATGTTGAAGAAAGTTACTTGGATTGCAGTAATCAGTTCGGTACTTTTTGCAGCAATTGCCTATTACATTGGACGATGGTTCGGTTTGACTGAAACAGAATCGTGGGTTCTAGGCGGATCGATGATGTTTTCAAGTACGATTATCGGTCTTAAGTTATTACCCACTACAATCTTGCATCATCAGCATACTGGTGAAGTGATGATTAGCGTTTTATTAATGCAAGACGTCATCGCGATTATCATCTTAATTTTAATTAATGGAGCCCATCAAGGCGGTGGCTTATCACTTGATGACTTCTTATTAGTAGGTATTGCTTTACCAGCTTTGTGTCTCTTTGCCTTTTTATTCGAGCGCTATATCTTAATAAAATTACTGGCTCGTTTCGATAGAACTCAAGAATACGTATTTCTCTTATCAATCGGCTGGTGTCTTGGAATCTCTGTATTGGCGCAAAAACTAGGCCTTTCAGAGGATATTGGGGCTTTCGTAGCTGGAGTGGCATTAGCATCTAGCCCTATTTCTCTATTCATTGCTGAAAGTTTAAAACCATTGCGTGACTTTTTCCTTGTGATGTTTTTCTTTTCAATCGGCGCGACTTTCAATTTCAGCTTTGCAGCACAAGTCATTATTCCTGCTCTTATTCTTGCAGCCTGTATTTTAATAATAAAACCCTTCTTATTTTATATTCTTTTAGTTAGATCGGGTGAGAAGAAAAATGTTTCTAAAGAGGTTGGGATACGCTTAGGCCAAGGAAGTGAGTTTTCTCTACTCGTTGCTAGTATTGCATTAAGTACTAAGTTGATTTCAGAGGTGGCTTCGAATTTAATACAGGCCACAACGATTTTAACGTTTATCGTATCATCATATCTCGTGGTATTGAAATACCCAACTCCAATAGCTTTATCAGAAAAAATGCGGAAGGATTAATAATGAAATTATTAGTTATTGTATTATGTCTACTTAGTGAACGTTTTTTAATACATTCTATTTCATATCAGCGTTTTCATTGGTTCGACCGGTATTATTTAGCTATTAAAAGTTTAATGGAAAAATATAATGTCGCCAATCATTCAGCTTTAATACTCGCAATTATCGTTCTACCTATTATCATCCTCGCGGCTTTAGTTTATTTAATATTGGATTCCATCTTATTTGGACTACTGGCTTTAGTATTTAATATCGTGGTTTTTTTCTACAGCATAGGCCCCAAAAATCCCTTCTATCCGGCTCTTGATAGCAATGTAGAAAACACAGGGCTTGTTGCTGGTACCTATCTTGCTGAGGTTAATAATCAATTATTTTCGGTGATTTTTTGGTATGTTATTGGGGGGCCAATTGCGGCTTTGCTGTTTAGACTTATTTCTTTATCACGAACTGTAGACTCTGTATCGCTTTTAGCCCAGGATATTACTGAAATTTTAGAGTGGATTCCAGCACGTATAACTGTATTGTTGTACCTTTTAGTAGGTAATTTCCAATTAGGACTTCGCCGTTTTACGGCATATCTCTTAGCAAAACCCACTTTAAATGAACAAATGCTTAGCGATTGTGGTTTGCTAGCCGTACGTAATAATGAATTGGATGAAGTTTCTCTGCCTATGGCGGAAACTTTAGTAGAGCATGCAGCAATTGTATTGCTTGTTTTTATTGCCTTATTTACTTTAGCTGCCTGGCTATAACTAATATTAGGATCTTGGATATGCACTTCTTATTACGGATGTTGTTTTGTTTCTTATTTTTACTCAATTTGGGGTGTGTGAACAAACAAGTCAATTTGCCTAAAGTGAATGATCCTAAACTTTGTTTAGCGCAATGTGTGAAACGGTTTGAGTCTTGTAAAACACTATGTGTTAATAATTGTGCTGTTTGTTCTGCAAAGGCCAACCGTAGCATGATAGAAAACTATTCTGAATATGTTCATGAAGAACAAGTTGAAGGCGGATTTGTAATGCGTGGGTTGAAATCTTATCGTGATCCACTACAATGCCGCAAAGTTACGTGTAATTGCTATGCAGATCTAATGACTTGTGAACAAAATTGTACAGGAATTATTCATAAACAATTACGAGCAGTACCTTACTGTACTTAAATAATCGAATGTTGGGGAACCTTTCATGACCAATGAAACTAATTTAGATATTGATCCAATTGAAACTCGTGAGTGGCTGGATGCCCTACAAGCAGTATTTGCAACTGATGGTGCAGAACGAGGTGCTTTTTTGTTACAACAGCTTTTAAATAAAGCGAATGCAGAAGGGGTTAAGCTAACAAGCTCTAGAAACACTCCTTATCGTAATACCATCAAGCCTCATGAAGAAAAGCAGATGCCACCAGATGAGGGGGTTGGAAAAAGATTAAATGCACTTATCCGTTGGAACGCGGTTGCTATGGTGATTAGAGCGGGTAAATATGCTGCTGAGCTAGGTGGTCATATTGCCTCTTATGCTTCCTCCTCAACATTATATGAAACTGGATTCAATTATTTCTTTAAAGGTCCGAATGGAGAGCACGGTGGTGATCTTCTCTATATTCAAGGTCATTCATCTCCAGGAATTTATGCCCGAGCTTTTCTTGAAGGACGTTTGTCAGAGGATCAGCTAAAATATTTTAGACAAGAAGTAGAGAAAGACGGTTTATCATCTTACCCTCATCCTTGGCTGATGCATGATTTTTGGCAGTTTCCTACAGTCTCGATGGGGCTGGGTCCGTTACAAGCTATCTATCAAGCCCGCTTTTTAAAATATTTAGAGCATCGTGGCCTGATTAAAGCAGAAGGACGAAAAGTTTGGGCTTTCCTCGGTGATGGCGAGACGGATGAGCCCGAATCTTTAGGTGCTTTAAGTATTGCTGCGCGTGAAAAGCTTGATAATCTAATTTTTGTTATTAACTGTAATTTGCAAAGACTTGATGGTCCGGTACGTGGTAACGGCAAAATAATTCAAGAGTTAGAAGGTCAATTTAGAGGTGCTGGCTGGAACGTTATTAAAGTAATTTGGGGAAGTCGTTGGGATTCCTTGTTAGCACGCGATAAAGATGGCTGGTTACAAAAGCGCATGGAAGAATGTTTGGATGGTGATTATCAATCTTATAAGGCCAATGATGGCTCTTATGTTAGACAGCATTTCTTTAATCAATATCCTGAATTAAAGAAAATGGTTGATAATATGTCGGATGAGGAGATCTGGCGTTTAAATAGAGGCGGTCATGACGCTCAGAAAGTATATGCAGCTTATGCTGAAGCGGTGGCTCATACCGGAAGCCCTACGGTCATTCTTGCTAAGACCATTAAAGGATATGGAATGGGAGCAGCAGGTGAGGGGCAAAATATAACTCATCAACAGAAAAAGATGACTGTTGAGCAGCTGAAAGCATTCCGTGATCGCTTTAATATTCCTGTAAGTGATGACAATATTGCTGATGTTCCTTTCTATAAACCTGCTGATGATAGCCCAGAAATTAAATACCTCAAGAAACAAAGAGAGGTCTTAGGAGGCTATTTGCCTTCGCGTTCGACAGAAATTGACCCATTAAAAATACCGCCGCTTGCTGATTTCGCATCCATAACGCATGGTTTAGGTGATCGTGAAATTTCAACAACGATGGCTTTTGTGCGAATACTCTCAGTATTACTAAAAAATAAAGACATTAGTTCACGAATTGTTCCTATCATTCCTGATGAGTGTCGTACTTTTGGTATGGAGGGTCTATTTCGTCAAATAGGTATTTATTCTCCTGTAGGACAACTCTATACCCCAGTTGATCGCGAGCAAGTGATGTATTATCGCGAAGCAAAGGATGGGCAAATTTTGGAGGAAGGCATTAACGAAGCGGGTGCATTTTGCTCTTGGATGGCAGCAGGAACATCTTATAGCTCGAATAAATTGGCCATGATTCCTTTTTATATTTATTACTCAATGTTTGGTTTCCAACGTGTTGGCGATCTCGCCTGGGCTGCTGGAGATATGCAAGCCCGTGGCTTCTTGTTAGGAGGCACCGCTGGAAGAACCACTCTAGCTGGAGAGGGATTACAACATCAAGATGGTCATAGCCACTTATTAGCATCGACTATTCCTAACTGCGTCGCTTATGATCCTACCTTTGCTTATGAATTAGCAGTGATCATCCAAGACGGTTTACGCCGTATGTATGAAAACAGAGAGAATGTTTTTTATTACATTACTGTAATGAATGAAAACTATGTCCATCCCGATATGCCCAAAGGGGTTGAAGAGGGTATTCTCAAAGGAATGTATGTTCTTCAGGAAGATAAGAAGAAAGCCAAAACTCATGTCCAATTAATGGGAAGTGGTACTATCTTACGTGAAGTGATCAAAGCAGCTCAAATGTTAAAAGAGGACTATGGGGTCACTTCAGACCTATGGAGCGTTACGAGCTTTAATGAATTAAGGAAAGAGGCTTTAGCAGTTGAGCGTTATAATGCGCTTCATCCACAAAAGAAAGCAAAAGAAGCCTATGTCTCATCGGCATTAAAAGGAAAGCAAGGTCCAATTATCGCAGCAACGGATTATATGCGTTTATACGCTGAACAAATTCGTCCTTTTGTATCTCATCGTTTTGTTACTTTAGGCACTGATGGTTATGGACGAAGTGATACGCGTGAACGCTTGCGTCATTTCTTTGAAGTCGATGCGAAATTTATTGTTTTAGCAGCTTTAAATGCATTGGTAGCAGAAGGGTCCTTAGATAAATTAAAGGTGGTTGATGCCATGCAGCGTTACAATATTAATCCAGATAAACTAGATCCGGTTACTTGTTAGTTATTGGCTTAACCTTTAACTAATTACTGAGGATAAATATGGCAAATGAAATAGAGATTAAAGTTCCCGATATTGGTGGAGCAAATAAAGTTGATGTGATTGAAGTGCTCGTAAAGGTTGGCGATCAAATTGAAGTTGATACTCCTTTAATTACCCTAGAATCCGATAAAGCAAGTATGGAGATTCCATCGACTTCAGCTGGAGTGGTTTCTAAAATTAGCGTAAAAGTAGGTGATAAAGTTTCTGAAGGCGATGTCATTTTAAACGCCAAATCGGGAGAAAATAGCCAAACCGAAACGCCAAAAGAAGAAGAGCCGGCTGTAAAAGAAATAAAAACTGAAGTGGAGGAGCCTAAGCAAGTTAAGAACTCCGGTGCTTCACAGCTAGTTGAAGTTGTAATTCCCGATATAGGTGGTGCAACTGATGTTGATGTCATTGACATTATGGTCAGTCCGGGCACAACGGTGGAAAAGGATCAAGCCCTAATAACTCTTGAGGGCGATAAAGCCACGATGGACATTCCATCACCTTATGCAGGCACTATCAAAGAGCTAAAGCTTAAAGTAGGTGCTAAGGTTTCCCAGGGTAGCTCTATCTTAATGATGGAAACCAATGAACCCAATGCTCAGGAGAAGCCATCTTCTGTTCAAGAAGAAGAAAAAGCACCTGAAATAAAAAAGGAACTTTCAGCAGCTGTACCTGTAGTTACCCCACCAAGCCAAGCGAATAATGAATCATCACATGAGGAGTTTGTTTCAGCGGGTCCTTCTGTTCGCCGAATGGCTCGGGAGTTAGGGGTTAGGCTGGCTTTAGTAAAAGGAAGTGGGCGTAAAGGACGTATCCTTAAAGAAGATATTAATGCTTATGTAAAATCGCGTCTTACTGAACAACCTGCAAGTGGTAGTGCTTTTAATTTACCTACTGCCCCAGTTATCGATTTTTCTAAGTTCGGAGAAATTGAAACTAAACCTTTAAATAAAATTAAGCGCGCGACTGGTGTTAATGTCCACCGCTCCTGGGTCACTATTCCTCACGTAACCCAATTTGATGAAGCGGATATTACTGAGCTCGAATCATTTAGAAAAACAGAAACAGAATCAAATAAAAACACGGATTATAAATTGACTGTTTTAGCTTTTGTGTGTGCTGTGGTAAGCAAAGCTTTAAGAAAATACCCCCAATTTAATGCTTCTCTAGATGCCAGTGGTGAAAATTTAATTTATAAAAAATACTGTAATCTAGGAATAGCAGTTGAAACTCCGAATGGACTGGTTGTTCCTGTGATAAAAAATGTAGATCAATTAACAGTAGTTGAGATTGCTAAAGAAATGGCAAGACTAAGTAGCAAAGCGCGTGAAAAAGGCTTAATGCCTGCGGATATGTCAGGGGGTTGCTTTACTATTTCCAGCTTAGGTGGTATTGGTGGAACTGCCTTTACTCCTATTGTGAATAGTCCAGAGGTTGCCATTTTAGGTCTATCTCGTTCATCAATTAAACCCATCTATCAAAATCAGCAATTTGTTCCACGCTTAATGTTACCTTTATCCCTTTCTTATGATCATCGAGTTATTGATGGTGCAGAGGCAGCGCGATTTACTCGGTATATTGGTGATTGTCTTGCTGATATCAGAAAAGTGTTGCTCTAAAGTGAAGGTATTAAGTTAATCAAATTTATATTACAAGAGGCTTGCAATGGCTAATAAAATTAAAACAGATGTAGTGGTATTAGGAAGTGGACCTGGCGGATACACGGCGGCATTTAGAGCAGCTGATTTAGGAAAAAAAGTAGTTTTAGTAGAGCGTTTTGATAATTTAGGCGGTGTTTGTCTTAACGTTGGCTGTATTCCGTCTAAGGCTTTGTTACATATTGCTAAAGTAGTTGATGAAGCTCATGAAATGGAAGAGCAGGGCGTTAGTTTTGGTTCACCAAAATTAGACAGTAAAAAATTAGTTGCCTGGAAAAATTCAGTTATTACTAAATTAACCGGCGGATTAAAGGCTCTATCTAAACAAAGAAAGGTTGAGGTTTTAACCGGTGTCGGCACATTTTCTGGTACTCATCAAATAAGTGTGCAAACTAAAGAGGGCATTGTTGAGGTTGAGTTCGAAAATGCTATTATTGCGGTCGGTTCTGAGTCTGTTAATCTTCCCTTTATTCCAGAAGACAAACGCATTTTTAGTTCAACCGGTGCTTTAGAGCTCGCCGATATTAAAGGCAATCTTTTAGTTTTGGGCGGTGGAATTATTGGTTTGGAAATGGCAACTGTTTATTCTTCTTTAGGTGTAGACGTAACTGTTGTTGAATTTATGGATCAACTAATCCCAGGTGCTGATGCTGACCTAGTAAGCGTTTTACAAAAACGAATGATTAAAAAAGGCATTAAATTCCTTTTAAAAACTAAAGTGACTGCAGTGGAAGCGAAAAAAGATGGCATTTATGTATCGATGGATGGCGAGCATAAAACCGATAAACCTTTATGTTTCCAACAAGTGCTTGTAGCGGTAGGTAGAAAACCTAATGGTGGTGTTATAAATGCTGATAAAGCCGGAATAAATGTTGATGAGCGGGGTTTCATTAAAGTAGATAATCAACAAAGAACAAATGTTCCCCATATTTTTGCAATTGGTGATGTGGTTGGTCAACCGATGCTTGCCCATAAAGCAATTCCGGAAGGAAAAGTGGCTGCTGAAGTGATTGCAGGCATGAAACATTATTTTGAGCCTAAATGTATTCCTAGTGTTGCTTATACTGATCCTGAGCTTGCATGGGTGGGTTTAACTGAGAAAGAGGCAAAAGAAAAGGGCATTTCTTATGAGAAAGCAACCTTTCCCTGGGCTGCAAGCGGTCGTGCATTAAGCATGGGCCGGGAAGAGGGAATGACAAAACTATTATTCTGTCCTGAATCTCATCGTATCCTTGGAGGCGGCATCATTGGTGTGAACGCAGGGGATTTAATTTCTGAGGTTGCATTGGCCATTGAAATGTCGTGTGATGTAGAGGATATCGCTTTAACGATTCATCCCCATCCAACACTTTCAGAAACTATTGCGCAATCAGCGGAAATTTTTGAAGGCACAATTACCGATCTATACATGCCGAAAAAGAAAAAAAATTGATGATTAATTGATGTTGAATTTTGATTGACAGTCGACAAAACTAGAGTTCTTTCGTCTCGGGGAAAAATCTCGAGACGTAAGAACCTACTTAAATTAATCGAGTTTTCTTTAGCTTGCTGGCTTTAAGCTTCAGTTCGCCATTCTCTTTTGAGCCTTTCTGAGAAATAATCGGTTCAATCGCTTAGTTTTTTCAGGGATGCACTAATTTTTTGCCCATTCTGATTATAAACTATAAGAATATATAGCCTATCACTTGCTATCGCTGATAAGCTATTATTAAATAAAAACAAATTGCCTTACTCCTTACAGGAGACATAATGCCTTTAAATATTCGACCGATGTTCGATGCAGATATAGATAAGGTATATGCTATCGAACGAGATGCTCATATAACTCCCTGGAGTAGAGAAATAATTCGTGATTGTGTCATGGTGGGTTATGATTGCAAAGTTCTTGAGTTATATGAAGAAAAGCCTGAAGAAGCGGTGATAATTGGTTATAGTATTTCTCGTTATCACGATCAGGGTTACCACATTTTAAATATTTGTATAACTAAAGCCATGCAAGCACAGGGTTTAGGCAAAAAATTTTTGCGTACTATTTTGGGCTTTTTAAAAAATGATAATAATGTCAACTATATCGTTCTTGAAGTAAGGATGAGTAATCTTCCTGCCCTAAAACTGTATGAGGGAATGGGGTTTATTCACGTCAGCATTAAGAAAGATTATTATAAAGATAAAGAAGGTACAGAAGATGCGATTGTTTTAAAAAAATATATGAATAAGCCCTAGGTAGCGATTTATACCTTGCAAAGGTTCGCTATTTTAACCAGTATGCTAAAATAAATTAATCAGAGCAACTATTTTTAATTATCTGATTACAGTAAAATAGATTGAATTGTATAAATAAAACTAATCGAGGGAATAAAAATGTCTGTTGCATCAATCAGGAAGGTTTATAATATTTATGCCTCATTCTATGATTTTTTATTTGGAAGTATTTTTAATCCGGGTCGCCTATCGTGTGTAGATATTATTAATGATATTGCGCCAAAAAACGCTAAAATTCTTGAAATTGGAATTGGTACTGGTTTGTCCTTGCCTTTATATAGAAAAGATCTTCATATAACGGGAATCGATATTTCCGACAAGATGCTGGAAAAGGCTAAGGAATTAGCTACTGAAAAGAACTTAAATGAACGAGTTGATTTAAGAGTAATGGATGCAGCTGATTTAGAGTTTGAAGAAAACAGCTTTGACTTCATTGTAGCGATGTATGTTGCCTCAGTGGTTCCTGATGTAAATTTGTTTTTGGAAGAGCTTTCCCGCGTTGCTAAGCCGCAGGCTAAAATTATTTTTGTAAATCATTTTTCCTCAGAAAACAGTATCATTAATTTTTTTGAGCGTAAATTATCTTACTTAAATAAATTAATTGGTTTTAAATCAGATTTTTCGATTAATTCATTATTAAATTACAAAAAGTTAAAATTAATAAGTTCTCATAAAACCAATCTCTTTGGGTACTGGAAATTATTGCATTGTCAAATTCAAAAAGATTAAGAGCATACCAAACCATCTAGTTTGAGTTAGCTAGGTCCGGGGATCTGGAACAAAATTCAGGAAAAATAAGAGCTATTCCCGGTTTGTTAGTTCATTCACCTTACTCTCAGAATGGCTTATCCACAAGTCCATAGGCCAGGAGAGC
>NZ_RZGQ01000042.1 GCF_003989735.1 Legionella sp. km772
TAAAAACTCATTTAAATCACTTTGCTATTAAGTACAAATTGATTCTTAGAGCGAACCAGATTGCTTGGCAGGAGCTTAAAAATATGGCAGCTTAAAATTGACCGTGCGTAACATGAGTAAAATAATAGAAATTGAGCATCTACATCGACCAGGCCTAGAGGAATGGGCGCAAGTGCATTTAAATTTCCTAGCACTGACCAAAGGATTATATGAAGAACCTAAAGTCGTTCACTTGACGCAGTTAATTGCAAAAGAAAGTGCTCGTTTACGAAAAGAAGCTTCTTTTTTTGAACGATTAAAAGTAAATCAATTTATTGAACAGGTGGAGAAAATTACTCAAGCTTATTTAATCGACAAGAATGAAAATAAATTTTTTAATGACATGATGAAACAAATCACTAAAACCAGAGACCTTTTTAATGACAAGCCAAACTGGCAAAGACTTTTTGATGCTTTCGCTAATGCCTTGATTAAATTATTTAAACAAAGCCAAGCGTATAATGATTTTTCATTTTTTTCTAATCAAGCCACTCAAGAAACTATTGATAAGCTTGAGATTGCGATCAAGCCTAAATGATTTATAGCTTTTTCAATAACTCTTTAACTAGATCTTGATCAGAAAATACATATTTTTTAGTACCAATTTGCTGATAGGCCTCATGCCCCTTTCCAGCAATTAAAATGATGTCTTCTTTTTTAGCATGGTGTAAGGCATAAGCGATAGCCTCTTCGCGTTTAATTAATCTTGTTATTTGCCTTGATGAGGGGATGCCTTCAACAATTTCCTTGATTATTTGCTCTGGGTCTTCGGTGCGGGGATTATCGCTAGTTATAACAATTTTATCCGCGTAATCACTGGCGGCTTTTCCCATAATCGGACGTTTACTTTTATCTCTGTCGCCACCGCAACCAAAAATGACCCATAAATCGCCTTTTTTCAAGGGTAATAAAGTAGTTAACGCATTTTCTAAAGCGTCAGGTGTATGGGCGTAATCCACTAACACATAAGGGGATTGGGCTACAATTTCCATCCGGCCTGGGGCTGCTTTTAATTGAGCCATCACGGTAAGCACTTGATCTAGTGGATATCCACTGGTCATTAAGCTGCTAAAAATAGCTAAACAATTATAAATATTAAACTGCCCCAAAGCCTTAATGATTAATTGATGAGCTCCCCAGGGAGACACTAGCTCCATAGAGGTGCCCTGCATGTCGCTTTGCCAAGCGGCAACATAGACATCGCTTTCTGGAGTCATTCCATAGCTTATTACTTCGACTTGGCTATTAACTGATTTAAGCATCCAATCTTTATAGGGGTCATCATTATTCACAATGATTGTCTCTAGATGCTTATTCACAAACAATTGGGCTTTTGCCTTTGCATAGGCTTCCATTGTATGGTGATAATCTAAATGATCCAAGCTGAGATTCGTAAAAATCGCTTGTTTAAATTCAATACCATCAACCCGATGTTGGCTTAAGGCATGGGAGGAAACCTCCATGCATACTTCTTTTATTTCTGAGGCGAAATACTGATGAAGCAATTTTTGTAAACAAAGAGCATCTGGTGTTGTGTTTTCTAGCAGCTGTAATTGATCAACCTCTCCTTGACCAATCGTCCCAATATAAGCCGCTTTTCTCTTTAAGAGAGAATGGGCTTGAGCGAGCTGATAGGCAATCGTGGTTTTTCCATTCGTTCCGGTGACCCCTGTGACTCGCAATGAGTGGCTGGGATTATTAAAAAATATTTGGGCAATTGTTGCTAAATGCTGGGCTAAATCCCTTATAGCAATAGATGGGATAGTAGTCGGTAAGCTAACGGAGGCGGGGAAATTATCAGGTTCATACACGATGGCACTTGCCCCAGCATCTACCGCTTTTTTGATAAATAAACGTCCGTCCGTTGCAGCGCCAGGGTAGGCAATAAATACATCACCCTTTTGCACTAAACGGCTGTCATTTTTTAAATCCTTAATATCGCAATCATTAAGATTCTGATTTAACCATCCTTCAAATAATTGAGTTAATTTCACAGAAAGAAGCTCCTCATAAATTCATACGATATTATTAGCCTGTGGGATCATCAGTCGGAACATTGAATAAACGTAAAGCACCAGACATTACTTTGGAGAATAAAGGCGCTGCAACTGCCGCAGCATAATAACCTTTACGTGA
Source organism: Legionella sp. km772 (assembly GCF_003989735.1). Taxonomy (GTDB): domain Bacteria; phylum Pseudomonadota; class Gammaproteobacteria; order Legionellales; family Legionellaceae; genus Legionella. The sequence goes on from NZ_RZGQ01000042.1 coordinate 2,176, forward strand.
AGGTTCATGAATGATAACGACCACGGCAAATTTAGGATTAGATACCGGAGCAATCCCCATAAAGCTAGAAGTATATTTTCTATCTTTATAGCCATTTTTTCCAGCTACACGCGCAGTCCCCGTTTTTCCAGCTACCCGATAACCAGGAACACGAGCACTTTTTCCTGTACCGTCTTTACCTAAAACAGCTTCCATCATCGCTAAAACTTGTTCTGCCGTTTTTGGCTGAATTACTTGTACACTGCTTGATGGTTTATCATTATGAATTAAGGTAACTGGGATTAATTTTCCATGATTAGCAAAAATCATACTGGCTTTTGCTAACTGAATTGCGGTTGAAGAAATACCGTAACCGAAACCTAAGGTTGCTAAAACAAATGGCGTGGCTTCTTTTACTTTAACTATAGAGCCATCACTTTCGCCCGGATATACCGTTTCCGTTTTTTGGCCGAAACCACTACGTTGCAATAAACCAATGAGCTGTTCAGGGGGACTTGCTAACACCATTTTAGTTACGCCCACATTACTTGAATGCTGCAAAACCCCGGTTACATCCAAGACCCCATAATTATGGATATCGCGGACGACCTTGCCATTTACAGTCATCCAACTTGGATTGGTATCAATAATGGTCTCAGGAGTAAACAAGCCTGTTTCGAGAGCACTTGCAATACTAAAAGGTTTCATTACAGAGCCAGGCTCAAAGGTATCAGTTAATGCAAGATTTCGATAAGATTCTTTATCATATTTGCCGCGCGAATTAGGGTTATAAGAAGGATAATTAGCAATAGCTAAAATCTCACCATTTTGAGTATCAACCACAACAACCGAACCGGATTTAGCGTTAAACTCCTCCACCGTTTTATATAATTCACTGTAGGCTAGGTACTGTAGTCTTCTATCGATGCTTAGATGTAAATCATGTCCAGGTCGTGGTTCTTTTATCACCCCTAGCTCTTCTATAACACGTCCAACTCGATCCTTAATAACTCTTTTTTTACCCACAATCCCCATCAGCCAATCTTGATAAGCTAATTCAATTCCTTCTAAGCCTTGATCATCAATATTAGTAAAGCCTAATAATTGCGAAATGCTGTCAGACTCAGGGTAATAACGTTTAAATTCTTGCTGCAGATTTACGCCTGGAATTTTTAATTTGGCAATTTTTTTTGACAGTGGTGGTGGTAATTGCCTCTGCAAATAAAGAAAACCTTTGCTTTCATTATGAACTATTTTTCTACTTAATTCTTTAGGGGATAGATTTAAGTACTCAGCCAATTTCATAAACTGTTCTTTATCAGGAGAAAATTCTTTGGGATTCACCCAAACTGATTCAACTGGAGTACTAATTGCCAAAGGCACGCCGTGCCTGTCAGTTATCATGCCGCGATAGGATGGAATATCTACTACTCTTAAACTTCGTGCATTACCTTGCCCTTGTAAGAATTTGCGGTGTAAAACAGTAAGGTCAACCATACGCCAGACTAAGATGGCTAAAAGGATACAAAAAAAAGTAGCGACAGTAATCAGCCTTGCTCGATGATTTGATTTTTTCATAATTGATTTATATCACAACCCCTAAGTTGCTCGAATATTGGATAACTGCTGGCTATCCAATTTTTTAAATAGACTAGTAAAAATTCTGTCATTACGAATGATTATCTATTTTGACGCCAGTGTACCTTAAGATTTAATTTTTTTCGAGATGCTTAAAAGCATCTCGATTACTTCCTTTTATAAAGCTTGTTGTGGGTGTAATAAGAAGGTATTTTTAGAATCAGGAAAAGCCATTTCTAATTTAGTTTTCGCAAGCTCTTGCACTCGCGCAGGTGTTGCTAAACTTGCCTGCTCTAATAACAATTGTCCCCATTGTAACTGTAAATGGTGGGTTTGCTGTTCTTCTTGCTGCACTTGATTAAAAGTTGAGCGATAAGAGTTGGTGCTGTAAATAACCCCTAAAGCACTAATCAATACAGCAGCCATCAATAATATCAACATATACGCTGATTTTGACATTTGCATCTCTGCTAAGTGACCATGGAATATATTACTTTGATTAATTACTCTTGCTGCAGCATTCATGCTCGTTTCTCCCCTATCCTAAGCACAGCACTACGGGCTCTTACATTGTTGTTAACTTCATCATCATTAGGCATTATTGCCTTTCCCACACGTTTAAAATTAGTTTTTGTTTCTTCAAAACGAACTGGAATCTCTAGAGGAAGACGCTCGCCTTGCTCTTTATCACGCATAAATTGCTTGACTACGCGATCCTCCAAGGAATGAAAGCTAATAACTGCTAGGCGGCCTTCCGGAGCCAAAACATCAATACAGTTATCTAAAAAACGATGCAAATCATTTAATTCTTGGTTTACATGAATTCGGATTGCTTGAAAAACCCGAGTGGCAGGATGTTTGTGTTTTTCCCATTTAGGATTTGCTTCTTTCACAATTTCAGCTAATTGCAAAGTAGTGGTAATCGGTGTTGTTTCACGTGCGCTGACAATGGCTCGGGCGATGCGACCTGCAAAACGCTCCTCACCATATAGTTTAAATATTTGAATCATTTCTTCCACAGGCGCTTCATTAACAAATTGTTGCGCACTTAAACCTTGGGTGAGATCCATTCTCATATCCAAAGGACCTTGCTGCATAAAACTAAAACCCCGTTCAGGATTATCTAATTGCGGAGAAGAAACACCTAAGTCAAGTAAGATACCATCCACCTTACCAAGTACCTGTCTTTCCTCAGCAAATTGACGAATATCAGCAAAAGAGCCATGAATCATATGAAAGCGATTATCCGCACCAAAATGTTCTTTTGCATAAGTAATTGCATCGGGATCTTTATCTATTGCATATAAACGCCCTTTTAAATTTAAGGCCTTTAAAATCGCTCGACTATGTCCACCACGCCCAAAAGTACCATCGAAATAGATACCATCAGCCTTTATTGCTAAAGCCTCTATCGATTCATTTAATAATACTGATTGATGCGCTTTCATTTTTTTTCCATTACAAAGAAAAGTTTTTCATTTCATCGGGTAATGCATCAATTTGAGAAGCTTCTTCAGCCAACCATTGTTCACGTTTTGCTTCCCAAAGCTCTTTATTCCAAACTTCAAATTTATTTCCTTGGCCAATCATTACCACGTCTTTTTCTAACTGGGCGTAGATCCGTAATACTGGGGGTAACAGTACCCTTCCATTGGCATCTAACTCTATATCTGTTGCATGACCTATCAATAAGCGCTGAATACGACGCGCTGCTGCATTAAAACTAGGTAACTTCTGTAAATTATTTTCAATTATTTGCCATTGAGTGGCGGTATATAAAAGTAAACAGGTTTCTTCGGTATCAATAGTTACAACCAGTGGAACTTTCTCTTCCTCACCTAAAGCACTTCGATAGCGCGTGGGTATAGCTAAGCGCCCTTTAGTGTCAATAGTGATGGTATTTATTCCACGAAACATGTTTTCCTCATTGCGAAGATTTCCACCTCCACAATTCCCCACTTTTTTATTATTTTAACCCACTTTTATACACTATAGAAACACATTTCGCCCCTCGTCAAGAAAAAATGCGTCGATAGATAAATTTTTTTACAAATAATGGAAGAAAAATGGACAGTAGCTCACTAATAAATCACTAAGAAAATTAAGTGAGCCTTGTGCGGTCTTAGATATAATTATTTTTAGGGAAAGGAATTAGCTATTCATTAGCGAGGCTATGCGAATACCTTGTAACACTAAATCTGGGACTAAATAATCGTAAACGTGTTGATTTTCAAATAATGAAGCAAAGCCGCCAGTGGCAAGGACTATCGACTCTTGATTATTAAAAGATTCTTTATTGATCCGATGAATTAATTCTTTACATGCTCCTAAAGCACCATAATAAACGCCAGATTGGATACTTTCAATTGTAGAACGTCCCACCACCTGATCGAGTTTGATGATTTCGACAGACGGTAAGCGAGCCGTATTTTTTGACAAGGCCTCAACAGATAATCGCACGCCGGGTAATATAGCGCCACCTAAATAAGCTTTTTGAGCGGTGATAACACAAAAGGTAGTCGCTGTCCCAAAATCAATTACAATCAAATTTTGATTAGGGTAATTATGCGTTGCCGCTATGGCATTGGCGATTCTATCCGCTCCAACCTCTATAGGATTACGGTATTTGATATTGAGACCTGTTTTGACTCCTGCTTGTAAGGAGAAGGGTTCACAAGAAAAATATTTAACACAAGCTGCTCGTATAGAGTAATCTAACTGAGGCACAACAGAACAAATGCCAATAGATTTTATATCTTGCGGATTGTAATTATTCTCACGTAAAACACTTTTAAGGAAAATACCAAACTCATCGGATGTACTGACTTTAGAGGTATGACGGAAGCGTAGTTTTATTTCGTCCCCGTCAAACACGCCCCCATAGATATGAGAATTTCCTACATCAATACACAGCATCATCATTTTGCTCTAAATAAAAAGAGAAAAATAATAAGTGCTTGTTCTGCTATTAGCAAGCATTTCCCCCATTTACTTAACTCTATATTTCCTTGAATAATTAAATCGTACCTCTATGCAAATAAATTTTAATTAGCTAAAGTGAGATAGTGTTTATCAAATAAAGGGAATTTAGATATGAAATTACTAGCAAAAATTATTTTCTGTACCGCGGCCTTTTCTTCTATCGCTTTTGCAGATGACGGTTTTACCCCGGGTGAAGTGAAATTAAATCAGCAAATTCAAACTCAAATTAAAGACCTACAAGCCCAGCAACAACAACAATTGGCTGATTTAAATACTAAACTGCAAGCCCAAATTCAAAAAGTACAAACAGACCTACAAAACCAAATTCAAACAGCCAATACCCAAATTCAAGGCCAACTAAAAACAATGCAAGATCAAATAAATAAAAATCAGCAATAATAACTTCTAGCTACAACAACTAGCTCTATCTTTTTAAACTCCGCCTTCTAGCGGAGTGCATCTATAATTTGCAGATAAGCAAAGCGCAATCAAGAACCCAAAAAAGACCTAGAGGAAAGTCAGCTTTGAGTCCAGGTTTAACGATAAGGCTTAAGGAAAAAGCGCAGCATACATCAGTATGTGAGCATTTATCCTTAAGCCTTATCGTTGAAGATGGGCCAAAGATGGCTTTCCCCTCCCGAGTAAAAAAAACCCTGCAAGGCAGGGTCAGAGTGGAGAAAGATTTTAGTTGATGTATTATGTTTTTAACCTATCCTTTTTTAATAGGGTTTTACCACTACAGATGTACCTATATCAATAAAGTCTTCATTTAACCATTTCGCTGCACTGGGTAATACGCGTATACAGCCATGGCTAGCATTATAATCAGGAACTTCGTAGGCCGCATGTATCGAATACCCACCCGAGAAGTGCATGCAATAAGGCATTTTTGCGCCGCCATGAGTTTCTATTGGATAAATACTGGATTTACAATCTTCTCCCTTTTTAGAATAAACTTTAAAATTACCCGTTACCGTTCTACAAGGTCTACCTACGTCAGGGCAAAAATCTTTTCCTCCTGAGGCACTACCAGTATTGACCCGGTTACCGTCTTTATCATAAGCTGCCCATGCTGTTGCTTTAGGGTCAAAAACAAATACCTTTTTACCGGTTGCGGGCTGTTTCTCTGGAAAATAATTTGCTCCTTTATGATCTGACGCCATGCTCATTGTGTAATGAGTATAACCTGCATCGTCTACTACAGCGGTCGATCTATCCATAGAAGCACAGGATGCAGCCAAAGCACATACTGGTACCAACACTAGTTGTTTTTTCACTTTTTTTCTCCCTCTTTTTTTTTCTTTATCGGGAGATTTAGAAATAGGTTTAGCTTTTTTTATAAATTTTTTTACTTTGTGATTTTTTTATGACCTACAAGCTCATTATAAATTCTTTTTTTGGCCTTAGAGGGGAGCATTTCGACTAGAGCCAAGGCCAACTGCTCATCACTACACTCAAAGCAACCACCCCGTGGAGGCATAGCATTCATCCCCTCTTCTGTGTGTTTAAAAATGATTTTGATATCTTGTTTTAATCGATCATTCCAATCTTTTTGCTCGCCAAAACGTGGAGCACCTAAAGGGATAATGGGTTTAGAGGCATGGCAATTGACACAAAAGTGTTGATAAATTTGGGCTCCCTCGTTGGTTGAGCCTTTTATTTGGTTTAGAAAATCCTGTGGTCGGTGAGTACTCGCATAAAGAGAAAATGTGCATAAAAACAATAAGTAGACAGGCCATGAGCGTCTCATGTTATACTCCTTTTAAAGTTGGCTCATTATTTGCAAGGGATGATAACAATGAGAACAAGAGGTATTATTGTGAAAAAAAGCATACTAAGTATTTTTCTAATTTTTGCAAGCACTTGTTTATGGGCTGAAACTGAATCAGCAGTACAATCACTCTCTGCTATCCAATATAAAATAGAAAGCTATATGCTCAATCAATTAGTAGGACAAGCTCAAGGTAAAATAAAAGTCAATGTAGGAAAATTAGACTCTCGTCTTAAATTGAGGGCTTGTGCTGATGAGCGTTTAGAAATTTTTAATCCTTACGACAGCGCCTTGCTTAATAGCAGCACAATGGGTATAAAATGCACAGAAGAAACTAATCATTGGACTTTATATGTTCCGGTTCGAGTCACTCTTTTAAAAGAAGTTTTGTTGAATAAAAGAGCCTTAAGAAAGGGAGAGACTCTAACCGATAAAGATTTATATCGTGCCGAAATGGATGCTCAGAAATTAAAGCAAGGATATTATACGGATCTCAAGGATTTAAATGGGCTGGTTTGTAAAAAAGACCTTCCGCCTGATACAATCATAACGCCCTATCAAATCGAATCAGCGAAAATGGTGCTTAAAGGACAAGAAGTAAGTATTGTTGCTATTGCAGGTAGCCTAAAAATCACCATGGATGGCATTGCTTTAAGTGACGGAGTATTAGGGGATGTGATTAAAGTAAAGAATACTACCTCACATAAAATTATTGAAGCCCAAGTTGCGGGTAATAAAAAAGTGAATGTAGCCATATAGATAGTACTGTTTTAGTTATTTAAAGACTTTAAAAGGTTAAATTTTAAACAAATTTACTAAAGAATTTTTATAAGGAGCCGATAACTATGTCAAACGTACTAGAGGATATAATCATGGTTAATCAGATCAACGATTCTGCTGGCATGAAAGCGATAGAGTTAAATCGCCTTAATACCAGAGATCGTCAAAAAAAGGAGCCTGTTGCTGAGCAGCCTTCTGCTGCTTCTGATAACGTCAACTTTAGTGAAGCATCCAAACAATTAGAGTCAATAAAAGCATCTTTAAAAGATATTCCTGAAGTAGACGCAAAAAAAGTCGCTCATATTAAGGCTGAAATTGCAGCAGGTAATTATCAAATAAATAGTAATGAAATTGCTAAACGCATGTTAAATAATGTAGAACTGGCTTAATTTAGGACGATTCAATGAATAATAATAATGATGTTCAAGTTTTAGCTAAACACTTAAAACAAGAGATTGAATGGATAAGAGAATTAAATACTATTCTAGTAGAGGAAAAAGAAGTATTAACTAATAGGCAGTTTGAGAAGTTGGAGGAGATAGCTGATAAAAAACAAGCTCTCTCTAATAATTTAGAGGCAAGTTCCAAAGAGCGCTTAAGCTTAATTGGTGATCCGGAAACCCAATCCCCTAGTGAATTTTTACAGAAATTCCTCAAAGAATGTCCTCCCCAAGAGGCAAGCTTAATTAATAACTTAAATAAAGAACTCAGTAATGAATTAACGAAATGTCGTGAATTAAATACTATTAATGGCCAAGTTATAGCTACTAATATTCATACCCGCGAAGAAATCGTCAATATTTTGTCTGGTAAAGGAAAAGACGTCAGTGTTTATACTGCAACGGGTAATATTAAGTCCTCAAAAAAAGGTGAAGGCCATCACCGTGAAGCTTAGAATGCTCTCATTTTATTTTATGAATACAGCCCGCTTTAAAAAATGATAAGCGTGTATTAAGAAAGAAACGCAGTAGAAATAGAAAATGAAAGAATTTTGATTTAGATACTCTTAAATGATCTCCGTAAAGGTTTTTTTTAGGTCCTGGCTTATGCCTCAAGACCTAAAAAAATGCTTATTTAGAGTTCATCACTTCATTCGTAAAGCTCCATCTAAACGGATGACTTCACCATTTAGCATCGTATTTTCAATGAGTTGACCGACTAATAAGGCAAACTCCTCAGGCCGTCCTAGACGCTTTGGAAAAACAACTTCTTCCGCCAATTTATCTTGAACCTCTTGGGGCATATTAAGTAGCATAGGGGTAGCAATTAATCCTGGGGCAATAGTATTAACCCGGATAGCAAACTGTGCTAATTCCCTTGCAGCGGGTAAAGTCATGGCAACCACCCCCCCTTTGGATGCACTATAGGCCGCTTGTCCAATTTGTCCTTCAAAAGCGGCTATTGAAGCCGTGTTAATGATAAGGCCTCGTTCTTGACTTTTATTATCTAATTCTAAAGTCGACATAGCATGAGCGACTACTCGCATTACATTGAAGGTACCAATGAGATTAATATCAATGACTTGTTTAAATGCAGCTAAAGGCATGGGGCCCTCCCTGCCGACAATTCGCTTTGCTGGAGCTATACCTGCACAATTAACACAAACTCTGGGCGCACCTAATTTCTCTAGAGTAAGCTTCATTGTTTGGCTTACAGACTCTTCATTGCTTACATCGCAACTTAAAAATAAATCAGCCTCTGTCTCACTAGATTCTTGTTTATCCCATACTACTACTTTCATACCACGCTGCTTCAAATAGGATACGCAACCCTTACCCATACCTGAAGCCCCACCAGTAATTAGCGCTATATGATTAGCAAAATTCATAGAAAATTCTCCCTTATGCTTTTATTATTACTAAATGAATGCGAGCTTATTGTAAAAATTCTTTGCTCAAGGCTTTAAAATCAGGAATATTAGATTGTCTTAGCCATTCAAAGAAAACCATTTCAGCGGTAATTAAATGAATGCCGGCATTTTTCATTCTCTTTAATCCGTATTTGTAATCCAATGGGGAACGACTGCCAACAGCATCCACCACAACAAATACTTCAAATCCCGCTGTTTTTAATTCTAATGCCGTTTGCATTACGCAAACATGTGCTTCAATCCCTAATAGAATTAATTGATTTTTTTTATGTTCAGTTAAACGATGAACAAAATTTGGCTCTTGCATACAAGAGAAATGAACTTTTTCAATAAATTCGGTGGAAGGAATATAAGAATAAAGTTCAGAAATTGTAGAACCAAGCCCTTTAGGATACTGCTCACTGGCAAAAACAGGGACCTGCATTTTTGCTGCAAGCTTTAATAACCACTCACAACGGGGGATACATTGTTCTTTATTAGAAATGAACGGGACTAACTTTTCTTGAACATCAATTAATAATAAAAGCGAATCTTTCCTATTAAGCAACATCCTTATCTCCTGCCTTCAGTATTTTAGCAATGATACTATAGGAGGATAACTAAAGTGTAGCCTTGCAACGGCAAAGCTACATTTATAAGAGAATAAATATCTATAGGGCAGCAATATCAATAGTTTTTACTTTAACATCCATTTGTTTATGGCCTCTTTGAATGGAAAGAGTCACTTGTTCACCCACTTTAATTTCCGATAACATATGATATAAGTTATCATAATCAGCGACCGGATGAGCATTAATCGCAACAATCACATCCCCTACTGCAATACGGCCCCAAGAGTCTCGATAAGTTCCTCGTAACTTAGCATGTTCAGCTGGAGTATTAGGCAATACATCTGCAATTAAAACTCCTTTTTTCACTCCCAAGCGCTTAGCAATATTAGGTTCAACGCGTTGAATACCGATTCCGGATAAAACAACTCGTCCATGATCAATGATTTGAGAGACAATGCGCTTAATATCATCAGCAGGGACCGCAAAACCTATCCCGGCTGAAGATCCTGAGCGAGAAAAAATCATGGTGTTCAAACCAATTAATTGGCCAGCGCTATTTAATAAAGGACCTCCAGAGTTACCTGGATTAATGGGGGTGTCCGTTTGAATCATATTATGAATAGTGACACCGCCAATACCAGGAACCTGTCGCCCTAAAGCAGAAATAACTCCTTTAGATAAGCTGTGATCTAGGCCAAATGGATTACCTATGGCAATAGCTTTCTGGCCGACTATAAGGTCGCTTTGCTGTACTATTTCAAATGGTTGAAATGCTTGCAATTGCTTAAGAGCTTGGGGGGATTTAATTTTTAAAACGGCTATATCTTTACGCGGCTCTGCTCCAATTACTTTTACCGGTACAGTCATATTCCCTAAGGTAATAGCTAAATCATCAGCACCATTAATTACATGAAAATTGGTAACAATATGTCCTTTATTATCCCAAATAATTCCAGATCCTGCCCCATCGGGTATATGAGCTTTTTGTAATGAACGATTAGTGACTGTGGCAAGACGATGTACATAAACAACTTTTGAAGATGTTTTTTGAAACACCTCAATAGTATTGCGCTCGTCCGGCAAGAGAGTATCTAAATTTAAACTAAATCCAGGCCTTACTATAGAAAAAACGAAAAGAAAAACTACTAACCAAAAATTGCGTTGTTTTAACATTTGCTTTTACTCCATTTTTCATCTGAGACGAAATATTGTGAACTTAACTAGAAACTCAAAATTATTAATTCGAGAAAATCCTTATTTGTTCCATTTTTATAAGGAAATAACCAGAGAGATTGCAACTTAAACGCGCGTTCGGATAAAGAAAACCTCATCCTGCGGGAAAATCTCGGCTTAACCAAGCTTGCGAGATGTAGATGCGCCTTGGCTTTTCATATAGTGAGCTCAATTTAGCTCACCATTTAAATCTGTCTGGCCATATAGCGCTAGATTGTAATATACATCCCTATGAATGTCACTAATTAACTCAATCGGATAGTATTTACGCACGAGCAAAACTTATTTCAGCTTGCTCCCCTTCATCCTCTTGACTGTCTTTTTGCTGTTCAGAGTCTTTATCATTATTTTGCTCTAAATCATCATCCTTTTGCTCCGAATCATTTACATCTTTCTCCATTTGATCCACATCATCACGCGCAGCTTGCTCAACTTGGGCTTGCGATAAAGAAATACCCGAAGAAAGATTAAAATACTGCAATAAAAAATGGATGGGCGCCATAATGATTGATTTGAAAGTAGTCGTACCCGCATTAATGCTTTGCGTCGCTACATGTTCCGCATTGTCAGTATGGCGCAGATATATTTTTTCCAATAAACTTGAATGCTGTTTATAAATAGCATCTAAATTGGCATTGCGGGCTTGCTCTTGTTTTAATAAATATTCTTGCAAATCCTTATGGGTATCCCATAATGAAGTCCTGCGTTGTTGGAAGCTTATCAATTCTTCATTATAAAACTTCATTTCTTCATCAATTTCAGCTTTTAAGCGATCACAGGCGACTTTACGATCTTTAGAAATTTTACCATCAACAATTGCCCCGGATTCTTTTAAGGTTAGTTGGCTATATCGCTCTATCAAACTGGTCTTTTTATGTAAAATTTCCTCAATTTTATTGTCTAAATAGATGATGGCATCTTTATTAGAACCTAAGACTTTATAATGAGAATCAAAGCGTTTACTGCTTTGCATTTGTTCGCGCATTTTTTCTAATTCTGCTGCTTCCTGCGTAATAGCGCGACGTTGTGCTTCATCATTTAAAAGCTTATCACGACTTAAAATAATTTGACGAACAAAGGCTGCTATTGCAACGACACCACCAAAAGCAGCTGCACAAATAAGGGCTATGATTCCTGGTTCCATACTACACTCCTAAGCTGCATATGAAATTAATTGCGTATGAATTTCGATCGAGAAATAACGAGTGAACTCTTGATAAGATAAAATTTTCGGCCACTGTTGTGAGTCATTGGTGATACGGCTCATAGCTGTGGAAAAAATTGATTCATAATAACGTTCAAGAAAAGGCTTTATTTCATTTAAGTTATTAAAATTTTTTATGATAACTGAAGCATTTTCAGTCAAATGAGATAGATTTACTTGCTCCATCACCTCACTCAACTCCGGCTCATTTTCCACAGCTTTATTCAACCACTGAAGCAATTTCGCTCGTGGACGCAATTGCAACATATTATGAGCGTTCTTTAAAGAGGACTCTAATACGATAAGATGAGAATGAAACTCAAGTTTAAAGCAACATAAAAAATCAAGAAAACTTTTTTCAATTTGATTACGAGCATCCTTACCCAACCAGCGACAAATTTCATGACGAAACATTTTCCGGAAATGCTGCTCAAGCTCATTAAGTGTGTCATCCTGAGTAGCCCCCTTTTTTAATAAATAGGCTGTATTATCAGTTTGCAAGGATTTAAAACTGGGAAGATTATCTTCGCCCAACTGTGAAGCTAAAAAAGAAAAAAAGACAATAGTAGGACGTAAGACTACTACCTCGGATAATCCATTATCCATGAGACTACTCCTGTAATCATCGGGCTCATTATCCAGTCTAGATGGACAATTATATTCTTGCAATGAAAAGACGCAGTTTTTTATGTAAAAACTTATTAACATCAACAGTTTGCTAAATTGAGAAGGCTAAAATAGATGTAAAGGAAACTTGACAGTCATTTTTTTATCGCTATGCTTAGTTTTTTATCCTCCGGTTTTTTACTATGAAATTATTAGGAAAAATATTTTTAGTTCTTTTTAGCCTAATTTTTTTAGTCTCCGCTGCTTTATGGTTCTTCACTAAAAATATACAACCAGAGACAATCAAACGCTTTGTGGCTCAGCAAATAACTGCTATTACTCATAAGGAAAGTCAAATTGATGGCGCTATTTCCTGGCAATTCTTCCCTAATCCCTCATTAAAAATACAAAATATTCAAATTGGCTCAGCTAAACGCAGTGACAACTATAATGCCAAAATTAATTCCTTAGTATTTAATGTAAAACTCAGTAATTTATTAAAAGGGGCTCTATTATTTGATGAATTAGCAATTGATGGGCTCCAGTTAGAAGTTAATACAAATACTCCTAAGATAATCAGCCCCTTAGCTAGTCAAAAGAATGAAAATAAGTCAGTGTCCCATAAAGAATTTGCCATTCAACGAGTTACTATAACCCATAGCCAAGTCCTAATTAATCAGAATCAAGAGCAAACCCAATTAAAAAATGTCCAAATTGCCATTGAAGATTTTAATTTGCAACGTCACTCCTTTCCTATTCAAATTAAAACGCGTCTAAGTAAACTTAATAATAACACTAAAATAAGAGCATCTATTGCTTTTACTGGCCGTTTAAACCTAGACGATGCTATTATCAATAACTTAGGTAAAGGAACCGCTATCCCTTCGGTAGAAGGACAACTGCTTTTACAAAATATTACATTTAATCAGATCGCGATAAACAAAATTAATACTACCCTTAATTCGAATAAAGACAATCTAGCCTTCAATCCACTTACCGTCTCACTGTATGGTGGCGAAGCAGTGGGAACGATGAATTACACCTTTAGCAATCATCAAATTGCAATTAATCAAACTGCTACAAATTTAAATGGCAAAGAATTGTTTAATGTTCTAATAGGTCACCCTTTATTAAGTGGAACCATGGATTACTCTATTCATGCTAATTTTCCAATTGATCTATTTTCTTTAAAATCTTTTGTCGGAAAAGGCCAAATAACGCTTAAAGACGGAAAGTTATATGGGGTCAATATGGATGAAGTACTTAATCAATTAAAAGGGAAGTTAACCCAATTGATGAGTGGCAATTTAAACAGTATTGGTTCTCTGGATGAGTTGAACAAAAGTACGCTAACTCAAGGAGATACTGAATTTAAACTAGCCAATCTCGATTATCAATTAAAAAATGAGTTATTCTCCACCAATGCGCTTATTATCCAAACGGATAAATTACAAGTGAAAGGTGATGGGGCCATTAATTTAAACAACCACACAATGAACTCCAAACTGCAAGTTACTATTAACAATAATGACGAAAGCATGCAAAAAATACAAAGCCTCGTTGGTGGTTATTTTCCTTTAGCTCTCTCAGGTACCCTTGAGCACCCTAATATTAGCCCAGACTTTAAAAGTATCGGGCCTCTTGTAGGTCAACTATTAACAAATCCTAATTTTAAAAAACCTTTAAAACTGTTAGGGAAACAAATTAAAGGATTTATTCGTTGATAAATCGTCTAGAAGAGCAATTTAGTAAACCTTTATTAGCGTGGTACGATAAGCATGGTAGAAAAAATTTGCCTTGGCAAACACCCAAGGATCCCTATCGGATTTGGGTTTCTGAAATCATGCTACAACAAACACAAGTACAAACTGTAATCCCCTATTTCAATCGTTTTATGGAACAGTTTCCTACCGTTCATCATTTAGCACGAGCGGAAGAGGATAAGGTTCTTGCCCTGTGGTCAGGATTAGGATATTACAGTAGGGCTCGAAATCTTCATAAAACGGCTAAGATTATCAGTAGAGACTATTCAGGCTTAATGCCGAAAGAACAGGATAAGCTAACCAATTTACCTGGCATAGGCCCATCTACAGCCGCTGCGATTTTATCACAAGCCTATAATTTACCTGCCGCTATCTTAGACGGAAATGTTAAGCGCGTTCTAACCCGTTTTTTCCGTATCCAAGGCTGGCCAGAACAAAGCGCCATAAAAAAAATGCTATGGAAGATAGCTGATGAATGCATGCCTGAGTCCCGTTGTGCTGAATATACTCAAGCAATTATGGATCTTGGGGCAACTTGCTGTACTTTAAGAAAGCCCAAATGTACTGCGTGTCCTGTGCAAACAGATTGCCAAGCATTGAAGTATAATGAACAGCACTTATATCCAACCAAAAAAATTAAAAAATCCTTACCCATTGAACACCAACAATTTTTGGTCTTAGTTGACCGTAATAGGATTTATCTAGAAAAAAGGCCACCGGTTGGTTTATGGGGCGGTTTATGGTGTTTTCCTAGTATTGACAAGGACATTTGCCCTTTAACCTATATCAAAAAGCAATACCACTTTGAAAGTCAGGAAATAAAACATCTGACCTCATTAACTCATCGTTTTAGCCATTTTCAGTTGGAAATTGACGCCATACTGATGAAAACTCAAGGGTCAAATCAAATAGTGGCAGAGCCTCAGGGGCAATGGTTTCAGCAGAAAAATTTAAAAGATATAGGCTTGGCTAAGCCAACTAATCACATTTTAAATCAACTGTTTATAGAAAATAAAATTTAATCTTAAAAATTTATAGTTTTGATTGATAGGCTATATCTTGCAAGTTAATCTCGTATTATCATCAATAAATACTGTTCATTGAGCGATTTTATGCATACCCTACTAATACTCTTTATTAGCATCATTGCTATGCTCTGGGCTGCTAATCATTTGGTATTAGGAGCATCAGATCTTGCCCATCGTTTTAAATTACCGCCCTTAATAGTAGGTTTAACTATTGTAGCCCTAGGTACTTCGCTTCCCGAATTATTTTTTTCCATCATGGATTCGTTTAAAGATGAAGATAATTTAATTCTAGGCAATAGTATTGGTTCTAATATCGCAAACATAGGCCTCGTATTAGGTATTACTATTATTCTAAAGCCTTCAGCACTTAACTTTAATAGTTTGAAAAAAACTTACCCCATTTTAATTATTGCAATGTTATTTGTTTATAGTCTTATTTTGGATGGCTATTTAAGTCATATAGATGGCTGTTTAATGCTATTGGGCTGCCTCATTATTATCTCGGCTTTTATCTACATAGCCCATCACACTAAACCCCAAGATCCTATAGTCGATCAGTTTAAAAGTGCCATGGTTACTACACGTTCATTAAAGACAAATATTACCAATATCATTTTAGGACTAGTCATCCTTCCCATATGCGCGAAATACATTGTGCTCACAACAACGGAGCTTGTTAGTTGGATGCATATTAATGAACTTGCCTTGGGCTTAACCATACAAGCAATTGGAACAACCCTACCCGAATTAAGTACGGCCATTCTTGCGGCAATTAAAGGAGAAGAGGATTTAGCGGTCGGAACTATATTAGGTTCGAATATTTATAATTTACTACTTATTTTAGCTTTTCCGGCGCTCATAAATCCCTCTAAAATTAATGCCATCATTTTGTGGCGCGATATGCCCATTATGATTTTCCTGGCCCTCTTTCTTGTTTTCTTAAATTATAATTACAAAAAATCTTTATCACCTTGGCATGGTGGTGTGTTGATTATCATCTATTGCTGTTATGTTATTTCTTTGATAATTAAAGCTTAGTAAATAGAATTCACTAAGCAAAAATTAATTAATCCTAAAAACCATAGCTATGAAATAAAGGGTATAAGACATCCGGGACGAGTAGTGGCGAAACAGGCTAGAGAGAACAGTTCTTAGAGCTCTATGTTGGCTGGCATCTGAAAAACCTCTGTATCATACCTGAATGAAACCCCTGGAACAAAACATCCTAGTGAGACCGAGTTTAGTTAAATCTTTATTTAAATTTATTAAGGGAGGCGTAATTTATTTCCTACAGTTGCGAAAATAGGATTAAATTATCGCATGCCCTAAAGACTAACTAAGCTAAATGGTAAATGAGTCCAAATCCCACTTGTGCAGTATTGGAGGCAATTTTAGTTTGCTTCAATACGGCCCCGACAGGTTCAAAAACTTGGCTTTTAACTGAGCTATAATTTACCTGGCTATAATCTAGCATTAGTTCCCAATTTTTAGCAAAACTATGCCTCATGCCCACACCATAGCGGATACCATTGATGTGATTATTAACTCATGTTACGCACGGTCAATTTTAAGCTGCCATATTTTTAAGCTCCTGCCAAGCAATCTGGTTCGCTCTAAGAATCAATTTGTACTTAATAGCAAAGTGATTTAAATGAGTT
>NZ_RZGQ01000043.1 GCF_003989735.1 Legionella sp. km772
TAGTTCTCTAGATCTTTTTAAAGAGCAATTGAATCATTAATTCATGCCCAAATCATAACACATCAGGGCAGGATTACGCACGCTCAGTGCTCACTAAAACAGGGGTTATTTGAACCATGCCACTTTTCGCGATTACTTTCCATAAAATGCTGACCAAGGCCTTTGACCTCAGCTAATTCTTCAATAGATTTAAAGCCTTGATGACTATCCCGATAGGCAATAATGGCTTCCGCTCTTTTTTTGCCAATACCTTTAAAAGAACCGGTGAGAATCTTAAGGTCGGCCTTATTCAAATCTATTTTCAAAGGGGTATTGGAAGACTCTGCGGCCGCTGGCGCGGCTTGAAGAGACAGCGATATAACAAAAAATGATAATAAAATAGCAATAAATCTTGCTTTCATGATTTTCTCCTAATTGTTGGACTGACGGCTCGTTCCAGAGCCGCAAATAAATATATATAAACTATACTTATTTGTCCATATAATTTTATTTATTTTTCAAGGAGAAACTATATAAAACATAGGACACACAGGCGGTTAATTTCCTTACCATATCCAAATGAAGAAACTCATTTGGACCATGAGCATTGGAATGAGGTCCTAAGACGCCCGTAATCATAAATTGCGCCTCGGGAAACTGCTCCCCTAGCATTCCCATGAAGGGAATTGTGCCCCCCTCGCCAATATAGGCTGCTGTTCTACCGTAATAAAGGTTTGATGCTTCATCAGCAGCTTTGGCTAACCAGTCCGATAAGATTGGGGCATTCCATCCTTTAGAGCCATCACCTACTTTAAAGGATACCTTTGCATTATAGGGTGGATTGTGGGTCAAGGCCTCTATCATCGCGGCGGCGGCTAGCTTAGGATCAGCTAAAGGAGGCAGGCGCATTGATAATTTAAGGCGAGTGTAGGGTCGCATAACATTGCCTGCATTAGCAATGGGAGGGAAACCATCCGCACCCGTAACCGTTAAAGCAGGCCGCCAGGTACGATTTAAAATAAGCTGTTGGCCGTTTTCTGTGAGAGGTTGTACATCTTGATGCCAAGGGAATTCTGAGTATACTTGCTCACCGAGTGCTTCAGCACATTGCTTTGCCTGCTCAATTCGCTCTTCTGGAATATCACAATAAAGTTGAGCTAATTTAATTTCTCCACTAGCCTCCTCTTCGATACGACTAATTAATTGCCGGGCAACACGAAAGCTGTCTGCAACAATTCCACTAGCACTCCCGGAATGAACACCTTCATTAATTAGTTCAACTGATAGCTCGCCTACGACATTGCCTCGTAGAGACGTAGTCATCCAAAGTTGCTCATAATTTCCTGCCCCAGAATCGAGGCAAATAACCAAAGAAGGTTTCCCAATGCGCTCTTTCAAAAGCTCGATATAAAAGGGTAAATCATAACTGCCACTTTCTTCGCAGGCTTCGATAATCATTACACAACGAGGGTAGGAAATGCCCTGTTGCTCCAAAGCACGAATTGCGGTTAAGGACGCATATGCGGAGTAACCATCATCAGCTCCACCTCGCCCATAAAGGCGACCATTTTTAATCACCGGAGTCCAAGGACTTAAGTCTTCATCCCACCCCACCATTTCAGGCTGCTTATCCAAATGACCATAGAGCATCACTGTTTCGTCAATTTGTCCTGGTATCTCTATAAAGATCAGTGGAGTACGTCCTTCTAAGCGAACTATTTCAAGTTTCATCCCGGTAGGAGCATGCAATTTACACCAGGAGGCGATATGGTTGACTGCTTGCTCCATATAACCATGCTCTTGCCATTTACTATCAAAATGAGGCGACTTATTGGGTATTTTTATATAATTACATAAGCTGGGTAGGATTTCTTCCTCCCACTGCTGGCAAACATAATCATACAGTCCTTGGGGATTGAACATGGGCTTGCTCCTTAATGATCGCTACTATTTTTTCTTCCGCTGATTGGATATTTAGGTTTTCAATTTTATCTTGAATTTCATTTTGATGTTGGTTAACCTCCGCAATAGCTTTTAATAGAGTATCCGCATTCAAAAGCTCATCTTGAATAACCACACTAATTCCTAGACCTTGAAAATAACGCGCATTTTGAATTTGATCACCCCTACTTACTTGGGCAGATAATGGAATTAAAACATGGGGTTTGCCTAAAGCTAGAATTTCATATAAAGAATTTGCACCTGCTCTTGAGATTACAATACTCGTTGCTGCGAATAAATCAGCTAATTCTTCATTAGCATAGTCCAACTGACAATACCCAGCGATTCCGGTTAAAGTCTCATCAACTTTACCTTTTCCGCATAAATGGATGATTTGAAAATCAGGGGTAAGCTGCTTTAATGCTGCCCGCACACTTTGATTAATAGAACCAGCCCCTAAACTACCACCAATTATTAAGATACAAGGTTTTTCTGCATTAAAACCACAAAGGGCTAAGCCTTTTTCTTTATTGCCTTGAAACAATTGTTGACGAATCGGAGTTCCTGTTACCTCAATTTTTTCTTGTTGTTTAAAATGCTTTTTTCCGGCCTCAAAAGTAAGACAAATTTTATTCACGAAGGGAAAAGATAATTTATTAGCAAGCCCCGGGCTCATATCTGACTCATGAGCAATAACCGGAATACGATTAAGCCAGGCACCGACTACGACCGGAAAGGCTACAAAGCCGCCTTTGGAAAAAACCACATCAGGTTTAAGCTGTTGGAATAGCCGAAAAGATTGGCCTATACCGATAAGAATTTTAAAAGGATCAAAAATATTTTTTAAACTAAAATAACGGCGTAATTTGCCACTGCTCACGGGATGAAAAGGGATATTAATAGCTTCAATCATCTTCTTTTCAATACCCTCAGCAGAACCAATGTAATTAATCGTCCAACCATCGCGTTTAAAATTATTAATTAAAGCTAAATTAGGTGTGACATGGCCGGCTGTTCCGCCTCCGGTAAAGACAATACTTGGACTCATATAAGTTCCCTAACTAATAAACTTAAATCAATCGCTTGAATTGATTTAGTAATTGCTCCTACAGAAATAAAATCCACACCACTACGTGCTACTTCCGCAATATTATCAAGAGTAATGCCGCCTGATGCCTCTAAAGAGCATTGTTTGGCATGATTCATTTTTACTGCCTCAACGAGCATCTCTTGTGTAAAATTATCTAATAAAATTCGATCAGGCCCAGCCTCTAAGGCCTCTTTTAACTCAGTCAAATTTTCCACTTCAGTTTCAACCAATAGCGTCTTACCTGCTTGACGAGCTGAATTAATAGCAGAGGCTATTGAACCACAAGATTTTATATGGTTTTCCTTGATGAGAAATGCGTCATAAAGGCCTATGCGATGATTCACTCCTCCTGCACAACGTACAGCGTATTTCTGCGCAAAACGAAGTCCGGGAATAGTTTTTCGGGTATCTAACAAACGGGTCGATGTACCTTTTAGCTTTTGAACATAATGATAAGTTTGCGTGGCCGTAGCCGATAAGGTTTGTAAAAAATTTAAAGCCGTTCGTTCAGCAGTTAAAATACTTCGCGCCTTTCCTTTGAGGTGGCATAATGATTGTGGTGTATTCAACCACTGCCCTTCTGCGACATGCCAATCAATGTGTATCGTTGTATCTACTTGCTGAAAAACTTGCTCTACCCATTCCTGGCCACAAACAAGCATAGGCTCGCGGGTGATTATTTCTGCCTCAACCCAAAGCTCCTCAGGTAATAATTCAGCAGTAACATCACCACCACCTAGATCTTCTTGAAGGGCAAGACGAACATCGGCTTGTACTTGTGCTATATCAATGTTGTTCAACTGGAGGTTCCTTTTTTAGAATAACGTGCCTTTAACAAAGGCGGGGCAATAAAGGTCGTAACAATAACCATCAAGACTATGGCAGAAAATAACTGATCAGAAACTACACCAAGAGTACGTCCTATCGATGCAAAAACCAAACCGACTTCCCCGCGAGGTAACATACCGATGCCAATTAATAAGCGGTCATCTTTACTATTTCCTCCTAAACCACTTAGTAATTTGCCTATTATCGCAGCAATAATTAAACCACTGGCTAAAAAAAGCACCTGTAGATTGAGGAAAGATTCTAATTTTACTTGAATACCAATCACCATAAAAAACATAGGGGCTAAAATGGATTCAAGAGGAGAGATTAATTGATGAATGCTGATATTTTTTTCTTTATGTTCCTCAGCACATTTTTTAAAGTAATTGTCATGAAGAATCACGCCCGCAGCAAATGCTCCTATTATCGCTGCCAATTCAACGAAAGAAGCAAGCCAAGCTAAAGCCATGACAAAGAGAAAGGAAATAAATAGTTTGACTTCCCAAACGTCCAAAAAGCTAAAAAAGGCGATCGCTTTTCGTAAAATCGGAGGACCTAAAAGAATAACACCTAAGAAAAAAGCTACTGATGCAAAAATTATTCTTACTACTACCATAGGGTCCACTGACCCACTAATAACAATGCTACTGACTACTGCTAGAATAATCAAACCCAGAATGTCATCGATCATCGCAGCACCCAGAATGGTCCTCGCCTCACGAGTATTCAACTTTTTCATATCAGTTAACACCCGCGCGGTAATTCCAATACTAGTAGCGCTTAGGGTAGCAGCGACAAACAAATCGGCTTGATAGGATGCAGTTGGCATTAATATACAGGCAATACCAAACCCCAAAATCATCGGAGCAATCACGCCAATAAGAGCAACAATAATGGATGCTTTTCCCGTGCGTTTTAATTCCTCAAGAGAGCTTTCTAAGCCCACCATGAATAATAAAAAAATGACGCCATAGCGAGAAAAAATATCTACAGTGTAGGCGATTTTTAAATAATCAATACCATGAGAACCACTTAAAGCCTGAGTAACTTGCTGTGCATAGACCTTATTGGGTATGACCTGAGCAACCGATTCCGTTAAAGAGATCCCACTCAACATATTCTTCATAATATCAAAAATAGAAGAGCCTTCCCTTAAAATGACCATTAATTGTAAGCCGCAAAAATAACACACATTGCCGAGCAAAACTCCCATTAAGAGCTCGCCGAGAACCCCTGGGAAATTAAGGCGATCAGCTAAATAACGTCCTATAAGAGCAAAGAAAAACAGGCTAGTGACCACTAAAATTACAGAGGCAATGGGATCAACATGCTCTGCTGTACCGGCATAAGCAAGTACAGGAGTAAGCACGAATAAAATCGCAGACTTAATTAAATAGTGCATGATTAATGTTTAGCTAAAAAAAGACAGGTTTCTAAAACCGAATCAGGATTTAAGGAAACACTATCTATTCCCTCTTTCATAAGCCATTGCGCAAAATCCTGATGATCCGAAGGCCCTTGGCCACAGATGCCAATGTATTTCCCTGCTTTTTTACAGGCAGCAATGGCCATATGCAACAAAGCTTTTACTGCATCATTTCGTTCATCAAATTGGGCAGCAATTAGTCCTGAATCCCGATCTAGGCCAAGGGTAAGTTGCGTTAAATCATTTGAGCCAATAGAAAAGCCATCGAAATACTCTAAAAATTGCTCCGCTAATAAAGCGTTAGAAGGTAACTCACACATCATAATAATGCGCAAACCATGTTTACCCCGCTCAAGGCCATGTTGCTTTAACACTTCAATCACATTACTGGCCTCAGCTACTGTCCTCACAAAAGGAATCATGATCTCAACATTGCTAAGCCCCATTTCCTCGCGCACCCGCCTTACTGCCTTGCATTCTAACGCAAAACATTCAGCAAACGATGAAGAAACATAGCGAGATGCCCCTCTAAATCCTAACATAGGATTTTCTTCGTGAGGCTCATAAAGAGCACCTCCAATCAAATTAGCATATTCGTTCGATTTAAAATCGGATAAACGCACTATCACTGGTTTGGGATAAAAAGCAGCAGCAATGGTTGCAATGCCTTCTTTTAAACGCTCAATGTAAAATTCAACAGGTGAAGCATAAGCTGCCGTTTTCTCACTAATATAATGCTTCAATTGTTCATCCTGCAGCTTATCAAAATCCAGAAGCGCATTAGGATGAATGCCAATGGTATTAGATATTAAAAATTCTAGTCGCGCCAAACCGACCCCTGAATTGGGGATAGCTTGGAAAGAAAAAGCACGCTCGGGATTACCCACATTCAACATGACCTTAATAGGCAGTTCAGGCATCGTTTCAACATCCAGGCGTGCACGCTCAAAGGGTAAAATTCCAGCATAGACAAAACCGGTATCCCCTTCAGCACAACTCACGGTTACCTTATCACCATCGCGAATTGTTTTAGTTGCATCACCGCAACCAACTACTGCAGGAATGCCCAATTCTCGCGCAATAATCGCCGCATGACAGGTTCTCCCACCGCGATTAGTAACAATCGCTGCCGCCCTTTTCATGATAGGCTCCCAATCAGGATCCGTCATGTCAGAAATTAGGACATCACCGGCTTGAACCTTATCCATTTCACTGATGTCATTGATAACTCGGGCAATACCTTGGCCAATGCGTTGGCCAATACTACGGCCTTCCGCTAAAATTTCGCTTTGCTGTTGTAAGGTATAACGCTCTAATACTTGTTTATTATCGCGGCTTTTTACTGTTTCTGGCCGCGCCTGTAATATATATAACTGCCCATTAGTACCGTCTTTCGCCCATTCGATATCCATAGGACGGCCGTAATGTTTTTCTATAATTAAGGCTTGGCGTGCTAATTGCTCTACTTCCTCATGAGTTAAAGAAAAAACCAAACGTTGCGCAGAATCTACCTCGACTGTTTTAACGCGTTGTAGTGAGTTAGGATCAGCGTTATAAATCATTTTTATCGCTTTAGATCCTAAATTTTTACGGATGAGCGCAGGTTTGTTTGCTTTTAAACCCGGTTTGTGGACATAAAATTCATCGGGATTCACCGCACCTTGAACCACCATCTCACCAAGACCATAGGAAGAGGTAATAAAGACGACCTCATCAAATCCGGATTCAGTATCCATAGTGAACATAACCCCACTAACGGCTAAATCACTCCGCACCATTTGTTGGATTCCTGCTGATAAAGCAACATCATGATGGGCGAATTGATGATGCACGCGATAAGCTATGGCACGGTCATTAAATAAAGAAGCAAACACCAATTTAATGGCATTTAAAACATTATCAACACCTTTCACGTTTAAATAGGTTTCTTGTTGGCCGGCAAACGATGCGTCAGGCAAATCTTCGGCAGTCGCTGAAGAACGAACCGCTACACTAAAATCATCATGACCAATACGCTTTACTAACTCTGTATAAGAGCTTCGTACTTCGCTTTCAAACTCAGGAGTAAAAGGCGTATTTAAGATTAACTCTCTTATTTCCTTACCAACGAGCGCAAGCTCACGCACATCATCAGTGTCTAAGGATGATAATTTAGCATAAATCTTTTTATCTAAACCCTCAGCAGATAAAAACTCTTTGAATGAATCAGCAGTCGTAGCAAATCCACCAGGAACTGAAACACCAAGTGAAGAAAGATGAGAAATCATTTCACCTAAGGAAGCATTCTTACCGCCAACTTGCTCTAAATCGGCCATTCCAAGCTGTGCTAAATCAATAGTGTGCTTACTCACTGTCATACCCACCTCAAATCCATAAAATGACTTCATTCTACTGAAATTGTTTGATTATGGGAATGAAAAACATCAATATCAGCCCTTCTTAGGGCTAAAGAAAACTCTTTATGAAAATTAGTTTCCCCAATTAAAGAGACAATCCCAGCTTTACGCATTTTACCCTCAACTAAAGCATTGGTCTCACAAAGCATCACCTGCACCGCTCTCTGATGTAAATCCTTAATGACTTCTTCTAAAGATTGTAAGCCACTTAGGTCTATAAACGGTACCCAACGAAAACGTAAGATTAGCACTTTTGGATCAGTATGGGTAATGGCTAAGGCATGTTGAAATACCTCTACAGCTGCGAAGAAAAAAGGGCCTTCAATAGTATAAACAGCTAAACCTCGGGGTAAAACAAAAGCCTTATTCTCTTGCACTTCCTGAATGATTTGTTGTTCAGTCATTTGCTGAACCGCAACACTTGAAGCCATACGTCGTAAGAAATGTAAAACAGCAATAATTACCCCTATATTGACTGCTATTACTAAATCCACAAACACGGTTAGGACAAAAGTCACCAGCAAGACGATCACATCCGCTTTCGGTGCTACACGAATAATTTTAAGGAAATGTTTAACTTCACTCATGTTCCATGCCACTACAAATAAAATAGCGGCTAAGGTGGTTAAGGGCACATAAATAGCCAAAGGCGCTAAAAACAAAATTATCAGCACTAGAGTTAAAGAGTGAATCATGCCGGATAATGGACTAGTTCCCCCGTTACGAATATTGGTAGCCGTACGGGCTATTGCTCCTGTTGCAGCAAAGCCCCCAAAGAATGGGGTTACAATGTTGGCAATGCCCTGCCCTATTAACTCTTGATTTGAATCATGCCGTGTTCCCGCCATTCCATCGGCAACAACCGCAGATAAAAGAGATTCAATAGCACCTAACATAGCAATAGTAAATGCCGGAGCAATAAGTTCAATTATTCTATCAATACTCAGTGCAGGCAAACTAAAATGAGGCAACCCTTGAGGAATACCACCAAACAAACTTCCAATGGTTGCTATCTCCGCCGAATGGTAAAAAGCTTGGAAAATAGTTGCGAAGACTAAGGCCACCAGCGGTCCAGGGATTTTTTTAAATCCTGGTACTTTATTGATAAATAATACAACAAGTAAAGAAGCTAAACCCAATAAAGTGGTGGGAAGATTTAAATGAGGAAGTGCTTGCACCAAATGCCATAAACGTTCATGAAAGTGCCCACCACTAGTTTCGGGTAAACCAAAAAAATAAGACCATTGGCCAATCCAAATTACTAAACCGATACCGGCAGTAAACCCAACAATAACGGGTATTGGAATAAATTTAATAATGCCACCTAAACGCGCTAAACCAAATAAAAGTAAGATTAATCCAGCCATTAAAGTGGCTATTTGCAAACCGCTTATACCGTATTTAGCAGTAATTCCTGAAAGAATCACAACAAAAGCCCCGGTAGGTCCTGCTATTTGTAAACGGCTACCCCCGAAAAGAGAAACTAAAAAGCCGGCAATAATTGCTGTATATAAGCCTTGCTCAGGTTTAGCACCCGATGCTATTGCAAAGGCCATTGCCAAAGGTAAGGCTACTACTCCTACAATGATGCCGGAAATAATATTGGGTAACCAAGCTGCTTTTTGAAATAAGCCGGCGCGATAAGATTCGATAAATGCATTCATAACAACCAACATTGCTGATAAATAGAAGCAATTATAGGCTTTAATTTAAAAAATTTAAGGGAGTATCGTAAAGAAACTATTACTTTCGCGGCGTAAAATTCTTGAAAATGCAAAAAAATCTAAATTTTGGCATTTAAATGTCGTACTTTAATTCACATATTGGCTATCATCTAATATCATATACTCTTTATAAACTCGGATAAACGCTCCTATGACACTCACCGCATTAAACGCCATTTCACCCATTGATGGTCGTTACCTTGGTAAAACTAGAGCATTAAGCCCCTATTTTAGTGAGCTTGCTTTAACTTACTATCGCTTAATGGTAGAAATTCGCTGGCTAGAATCATTAACAGCCAATGAAAGTATTTCGGATATTCCTTCGCTTGATAATGATGCGAAACAATTTCTTAGCGATATACTCACCAATTTTGATGAAATTGAAGCCGCCAAAATAAAGGATCTTGAAAAGCAAACGAACCATGATGTAAAAGCAATTGAATATTATTTAAAAGAAAAATTTCAACAAAAACCAGATCTGCAAGCGATTGTTGGTTTTATTCATTTTGCCTGTACCTCAGAAGACATTAATAATCTTGCCTATGCCTTAATGGTAAAGCAGGCCATTGCGCAAGTAATGCAACCCGCACTTGCTGAAATTACGGGCGGAATCACTTTATTAGCCAAGCAGCACGGTGATGCAGCTATGCTTGCTCGTACTCATGGACAGCCTGCCACCCCCACAACTATGGGCAAAGAGCTGGTTAATTTTGTGGCACGCTTAAAAAGACCCTTACAGCAATTAGCCGAAGTGCTCGTTCCTGGCAAATTTAATGGCGCTGTTGGCAACTATAATGCTCACGTTATTGCCTATCCAGACGTAGACTGGCGTAAGCATTGT
Source organism: Legionella sp. km772 (assembly GCF_003989735.1). GTDB lineage: Bacteria > Pseudomonadota > Gammaproteobacteria > Legionellales > Legionellaceae > Legionella. Next base: position 10,226 of record NZ_RZGQ01000043.1, read on the forward strand.
GCAAACTTTGTGACTTCTCTAGGATTATCATTTAATCCTTATACAACGCAGATTGAGCCGCACGATGGTTTGGCTGAAGTTTCGCAAATTATGGTACGCATTAATAACATTCTCTTAGATTATACCCAAGATATTTGGAGCTATATTTCATTGGGCTATTTCAAACAAAAAACAGTAGCAGGCGAAGTGGGATCCTCCACCATGCCGCACAAAGTAAACCCTATTGATTTTGAAAATGCGGAAGGGAATTTAGGTTTATCCAATGCTCTTTTTTGCCATTTCGCTAACAAATTAACTCAGTCTCGCCTGCAACGTGATTTATCGGATTCGACCGTATTGCGGAATATTGGTGTCGCTTTCTCTTACAGCTTAATTGCTTATCATTCTATCGCGAAAGGCAATGACAAATTACAAATCAATAAGCAAGCATTACAAGCTGACTTAGATGACAACTGGGAGGTTTTAGCAGAAGCTATACAAACAGTAATGCGTCGCTATAACGTTCCTAATGCTTATGAACAATTAAAAGATTTGACCCGCGGTCAGGGCATTGATGCTCATAGTCTGAAAAATTTTATCACGCAATTATCTATTCCAGAGGAAGCTAAGATTCAATTGATTAAACTGACACCGGAAACTTATACCGGACTAGCTATGCAATTAGTGAAGGCATTTTCATGACCCAAAGGGAATCACAACAAGGACAATCCTACCAATTCGATGTGCTCGTTATCGGTACCGGATTAGCAGGATTACATTATTGCCTACAGCTGTTAGAAATGCAGCCTAGGTTAAAAATTGCTTTAATTAGCAAAGCAGAAACAATGGAATGCAATAGTCGTTATGCCCAAGGCGGCATAGCGGCGGTATCAACCCTTGAGGACACTTTGGAGTCGCATGTTGACGATACGCTTCTTGCCGGTGATGGCCTATGCTATCGCCCTGCAGTGGAGTTTATTATTCGTCAAGGTCCGGAGCTCATTAAACAATTAAATTCTTATTCGGTAGAGTTCACCCGCCTCGGTAATGGCGATTTCCATTTAGCCCAAGAAGGGGGCCATTCACATCGACGCATATATAATTGCGGGGACCAAACAGGGCTTAGTGTAACCCAGACACTAAACCTTCTAGTGCAACAAAAGAAGCAAATCCAAATTTTTGAACATCATATCGCTGTTAACTTAATTACCCATTACCATCCGCATCGAACTGATATCCAAGGAGAGGTTTTAGGGGCCTATATTTTAGATTGTCAACACAATCGTATTCATACCTTTTTAGCTAATTGTGTCATTTTAGCCACGGGCGGCGCTGGAAAAACCTATCGCTACACCACCAATCCTATGGTAGCAACGGGGGATGGTGTCGCAATGGCCTACCGCGCCGGTGCTCGGGTAGGCAACATGGAGTTTTACCAATTCCACCCTACTTTGTTACATCACCATAAAGTAAATAATTTTTTAATCTCCGAAGCCGTGCGTGGTGAAGGAGGTATATTGAGAAATCCAGATACCGGTGAACGTTTTATGAAACAGTATGCTCCAGAACACCTGGAGCTTGCAACTCGCGATGTTGTAGCTCGCGCTATTTTTAATGAAATCGAACAAAGCCAAAAAGGCTACGTACATCTCGATATTACTCATCAAAGTAAAGCTTTCCTGAAAAAACGTTTTCCGCAAATTTTTAATACTCTCTTATCCTTAGGAATTGATATGAGCCAAGATATGATTCCCGTAGTACCTGCGGCTCATTATCAATGTGGCGGGGTTTTAACCGATGTAGACGGGCGTACTGATCTGCAGCGCTTATATGCCATCGGTGAAGTAGCATTTACAGGTTTGCATGGCGCCAATCGTTTAGCGAGTAACTCTTTGCTTGAAGCCTTAGTGATGGGAGCCAATGCGGCACGATGTACCTTAAAAGACATTGCTCATCCTCCAAAACAGACAAACAACATTGCGGGTTGGAGCTCGCCGGGAGAAGTCAATAATCGACGAGCGAGTCAAATTAATGCCCAATGGCGTGGTTTACGAGGAGAAATGACCTCCTATGCTGGCATTGTTCGAACCGAGGAAGGCCTTAAAGATTTATTACAATTAATTCTTAAACGCAAAAAAATCATTGAAGAATATTATTGGAATCACTCGATAACCCGAGACTTTATTGAGCTAAGAAATATTATTTTAAATGCTAAACTTATAGTAATAGCAGCATTAGCACGACGAGAATCGCGGGGTGGACATTATCGCGAAGATTTTCCTCATAAAAACCCTAATGCTCGAGAAAGCATTGCTAAACTTGGGGTAATCGATAATACACTGGAGTAGTCTACCTACTCTATTTAATAACTTGATTTGGACTAGAGGCTATCATTAATGTTCAATAATTCCACTATTTATCAACCCGAAACTACTTTAATGCGGATCAGTAATGACATGAGTATTTGTCAAAGCGATTACCCCATTGATTGGTACCAAGAAGAGTTCATCCCTTATGCGGAAGAATACCAAGCTCTTCCTGATCGAAAACTTACTACCGTGCTTGAATGGATGAAGCCCTACCTTAAAAAAGCACAAGATCATTTTGGGGACAAATTATTATTGCTCGCTCATTATTATATGGGTGGTGATATAGTACGTTTAGTGGAGCAATTTGGCGGTAAGATCGGCGACTCTTATCAATTAGCTCTTATGGCTGCCGAGAATCCAGAAAAATCAGTTATTATTGAATCGGCTGTTCACTTTATGGCCGAGTCCATAAGTATCCTAGCTAATAAACATCAGCAAGTTTATATTACTAATCCCAAATCAGGCTGCACTATGGAAATGCTGGCTAAAGATTTCATGGTAGAGCCTGCTTTTAATGATTTAAATGAGCGCTACGACGCAGAAAATATTCTTCCCGTATGCTATATGAATACTTCTGGACGGGTAAAGGCGATGACAGGTGCTCAAGGGGGCGCTGTATGCACCAGCTCTAATGTAAAAAAGATCTTTCAATGGGCACAAAAGCAAAATAAAAAAATCCTCTTCATTCCCGATCAACATATGGGTGAAAACGTAGCCTACTGGTTAGGTATTAAAAATCTAGCCTACTGGCCAGGAGGTAGTGCTGGTGCGCAATATTCCCTTCCTGCGCAAGACGCAAAAACCTTAGCCCAGTTTGATAAGTCCGAGCTCATTTTATTTGCTAGTCATTGTGCGGTACATACTCATTATGAACCCGAAATGTGTGAATATTGGAAAGCACAAGCTTATACCACCATTGTTCACCCTGAATGCCGCAACGAGGTAATTCGTGTTGCAGATCATTCTGGTTCTACGGCCTTTATTTGGGATTATGTTGTTCATGACAAAGCCCAGACAAAAAAATATGCCATTGGGACTGAAAATCATATGGTAGAAAATCTCAAACAATATTGTAAAAACCTCAATATAGAGGTTGTTAATCTCGCTGAAGCACCGAAAAAGGATGAGGCAAAAGGGATTGGTTGTGGCTGTGCTACGATGTCTCGCAATGATCCTCCCCATTTGGTTGCGCTTGTTGATTTATTACGCCAAGGCAAAGCGATGCCCTATAATGAAGTCAAAGCTGGAGACGTGGTCAATGAATTTAGCGGCTTGCGAAACCGCCTACCCCATGAAGATCAACAATGGGTTATTGATAATGCCAAAAAATCCTTACAAATGATGATTGATATTACAGAGGATAGAATTTAAATGAGCTTTTCCTTGCCTCCTCTCACTAATGGGGAGAGGAAGCCTGGTTTTACTCTGATTCGGCAACTACAAATTCACATTCACTTAGGTCTTGAGTACATACGAAGCCACCCAAAGTATCAATCCAACGATAATCTACGCGTGCAGGAATTTTGGTAAGTACTGGCCACCAAATAGAATAACTTCCCACAGTCATACGATAAGTACAAGCGACCCCTTGACCATAGCCCGCGACTAAAATATTCGCTTTTACAAAGCGGGTATGCTCATCAGCCTGTGGATCGTTGGGTGAAAATGGATTAACTTGCCAAGGTTTTGGAACTATTCCCCATTTCAAAGAAGTGGTGTCAGGATCAGGACAGGTAGTGGCAAAACCCGAGCCGCCCACGACAAAGCTAGCAAGAAAGTAAAAAAATATCGTATTCTTTTTCATTGAGCTATTCCTATAATCGTACATTGAGTATATATCATTTTTCTTAGGGGATGTAGGTGTTGAAGTCTAAGCCCCCCTAACCAGCTAAACAATAAAAGGATTTTTATAACGCTCTAAATACATTTTTCCTAGAAAATAGGATGCATAATCGGTTAGATGGGCCGCATCTCTAAAAACCGGCACCTGGTTGATAGCGACCTTACATAGTCCATTTGGGCACAGGAGCGGTTGTGGATCAAGAACAATAAGTTCAGGGTATTTTTTTTCCAAATCCGCAAATAAGCTTTCCAGCCATTCGGGTTGAACCACTTTATAATCACAATCTTCCGGCTTATAAATGGTTCGTTGTTTCAGATGCTTTAAAAAACACAAATTAGAATTAACCTTAGGATTGAGTGGAATAGCCTTAATCAATACCGGCTTAGAACCTGCTTTTACAATAATCTCTACAGCACGATCTAAGGCCTGGCCAATTTGTTTTCTGGCTAAAGGAACTGAGAGGGTTTTATTGTGGTGCGTCAGTAACTCTTGCAGGTAACCATTCCAATTAGCAGCAATAAGAACATAATTATAATGATTATTTTTTATCAGCTCATAATAGTGATTAGTTTGCTTTTGACAGGTTTTATATAAGCCTTTTTTAAGCAAAAAATCTCGCTGATTTATGCCTGGCAGTGTCAAACAAGAGACGGTAGCCTGCGCAGCAATAGATAATTTTGCCTCCCGGGCAAATTGCTCAATAAATCGCCAATAATGATTGGAGAATGAATCCCCAATCATCAATGCTGTATGAGCACTATTATTTTTAACCCCAATAATACAATCTGGATGGAGTGCTGTTTCAGTAGATACTAAACAGCTTTCCCGTAACTTGCTGTGGTAGCGCTTTGTTTCGGAAAATGCATCAGTCACGTTCGAAAAACGAAGGGGAAACCCTTCTTGCTTTTTAATTTCATAAGCACCGAGATGGACAAGAAGAATAGGGACAACCAGTAAAACAGTTAAGGTGGAAAAAAGAGAAAGCGAGCTAAAATGTCGTGCCGGTTTTTCAATAAAACGCCAAGAACCATACGCAACAAGAAAAGTCGCCGCAAACATTAAAAAAAGCATTATTGAATTTTCTTCAAATCCTAAATAACGACTAAAAGCGAATATAGGCCAATGCCAAATATAGAGAGAATAAGAGAGTAGCCCTATCCCTACTAAAGCATCTGTAGACAATAACTTTATTACAAAAATAGAGGAATTGCCCTTATTGGTGCCAGCAAGAATTAACAAGGCAGTGGCAACACAGACAATAAAGGCGTAAAAATTAGGGAACCCCGTGGCAACCCCATTTAAAGTTGATATATATAGTAATGAACTTAATGCTAACAAAGTTATGACATTAGCCCAATAATGATTAAATGCCAAACGTGAGCGATTTAAGGCAACACATGAACCGATGAAAAACTCAAAAATTCGGCTAGAAAATAAATAGTAACTATAGGCTGCATGATTAAAAGAGCAATAGAGAGCTAAAGCAAAGGCCAGTCCAGTCACTAGATAAACTACCGTAGCCTGTCTTTTCTTGGCAACCCAGCGATGCAGTAAAAATAATAATAAGGGTAAAATAAGATAGCATTGCCATTCAATCGATAAAGACCAAGTATGCAGTAAAGGCAATTGTTTCCCATCTGGCGCAAAATAGCCTATGGTTGAATTACTAAAAAATACATTTGAAAGGTATAAAGAAGTTTTACGAAGGCTTTTACTGTATTGAACTAAGTCATCAGGTAAACAATAAATTAAAGCAGCAATACTTGTAGCCACTAATAAACAGATGAATACGGGTTGTAATCGCCAAAGCCTACGGCTATAAAAGCGAGCAAAAGAAAATTTTTCCTTATCTAGTGAAGTATAAATGATACCAGTGATTAAAAATCCTGAAATAACAAAGAAAATATCAACACCGATAAATCCTGAAGGAAAAAACGCTATGTCTGCATGAAAAAATAAAACCAACAAAATGGCAATAGCTCTTAACCCATCGATATATGGTAAATAATTCATACAAGTAGCTTACAAAAACAATCAGGCTTTATATCATAAATTAAGCTTAACAACAAAATTCAAGGATAATTAACTAAAGCCATTGTTAGAATCTATTTCTTTGTTATAATGGCAAGGCAATGCCGGGGTGGCGGAATTGGTAGACGCGGCGGATTCAAAATCCGCTGGTGGTGACATCATGTCGGTTCGAGTCCGACCCTCGGTACCAATTAAAACTTTTTTAACAGTTCTCATTGGTTCACAATGGCAGATAATTTGGGTCTTTCCCATTTAAGAGGCAGCGATAATCACCCGCAGAACACCTTAACCCGCACTCGATAATTTTCAAAATTCCTAAACCCATAAGCCCGTCGTTGTATTAGTTTCCTCTTTCGATGAATGCCTTCTGTTTTTTCATTTGATTTAGTAAACCGCCACATTCTAGCTATGGTGCTCCATATAAGACGTTAATACCAAAGTCCTATGAGTTCGCCAAGTCGTGCGTTTATGCTTATTAATACCAGGACCGTAGCAACTGTCTTGAATTAAAATTCAAGACAGTTGCTACAATAATTTATTGATTTATAGTGTAATAATACAGACTTCTTCTTCTCAAATCATTCCCAACTATGCGTTATTTTTCGCAGCCAACTGCCTAATTAGCTCAAGCTGTGTTTCAAACAGCTCGCGGAAATTCTATCCAAAAGGTAGTTCCTTCGTTTAATTGCGTTTCAAAACCGATAGCTCCATTCATTCGCTCAACAATTTGTTTACTAATATTCAACCCCAATCCACTCCCCCCTTTTTCTCTCGCTAGAGAGGTATTTTCTTGCGAAAATTTGCCAAAAATTCTTGATTTAAATTCCTGACTAATCCCACAGCCATAATCTCTAATGGAAATCCGCACTTTATCATCTGTGGCAGTAATAATTACATCAATAACTCCATTGGGCTTAGAAAACTTTGCTGCATTAGAAAGCTAATTGGATAATACTTGGGCATAGCGAGAACTATCTATTGCAATTACAAGATCCTCGGGTATAGGATTAAGGTTGATTACAGTATTAAACCTTTGTGCGTAAGCTTTATTTACTTCTACAACGTTTGGAGTTATTTCTTTGAGGTCTAGTTTTTCTAAGTTAAATTTCATCAAACCCGACGATATTTTATCAATATCTAAAATATCATTAATTAAAACTATTAAGCATTTACTGTTTTCATGAGCGATGTGGAAGAGCTTTCTAACCTTATCAGGGACTTCATTTCCATAAAGGCCTAGAATAAGATCTAAAGACCCGCGAATAGACGTGATGGGTGTACGTAATTCATGGCTGGCAATAGAGATAAACTCATTTTTCATCTGCTCCTCTTCTTTTCTTTGGGTTATATCATGGATGGAGGCTACCACCATTTCTTTTTCATTGACGCTAAATATTCCAACATCGAGGTCAATAGTGAAAAGGCTGCCGTCTTTATGTCGCGCCCTTACTTCGCTACTTAATTTCGCTTCATGGGATCCTCTAACTTTATTCAGGGATTGCCAATAATTATCATCACTGGGATGGCAGAGTGTAACCATGAGCAAATTGATATTTTTCCCGATAATCTCATCTGATTTATAACCAAAAATTTGCTCAGCTGAGGGGTTAAAATTTTCAATAATTCCCTTTGGGTTAATAGTAATAATGCCGTCTTTAACAGTAGACAAAATCGCGTTAGTGTACGCTGCTCTCTCCACCTCTTCCTGATTAAGCCAGTGTTTCCTTGCATAAACAAACACAGCCAATGAGAGGGTCATTGCTAAAAGCAAAGCCAAGAGCATTATTAAGCGATAAAATTTATACTGTTCAATCCGTTTTTGTAAATCCCAATCCAATTGCTGGGCTAAATTATTGTAAATATGCGCTAAAATAGCGATCGAATTAGTTACCTCCACAGAAACAGTATTTTGCTTATACGCATTGATATTATTTATAGCTTCAGTGATAGAAAGGTTTGTGTCCTGTAAGGAACTTAGCCCCTTTTGGACATAATCAACTACTGATTGGGGGACTTTTTCTGAAATAATATTAGCGGCGTAGGCATAGAATGTAATCCATTTGGTTAACTCACCATTTCTTGCCAGGATATTCTGCGCCTCATGGACAGTAAATTGCTTATCCGCAAGTATTATCGCAAGATTGTTGTAAATGGAGTCTAGGGCATCTTCCATATTCGGAAGAACGAGAACCATAAGGTTAATCAAGTAATAACTATTGCGTTCAGGATCTAGGATTAGATTTGATTGCGTTGCCGTTTCATTCATGAGCTCAGATAGAGCTAGCTTAGCTTTAGCTTGATCAGTTGATGTGGGGTTAATAAGGGTATTGATAAGGAGTTTTTTTGTCCTAGGCCATTTATTTAAAACTCCTATGGCATCCATCTGCCGGCCCAAACCGTCTATTTGTTTAATATACGAATCAAGGGCTGAGCCTTCTAATTTCCCCCGCTTAGACTGTTGAGCTTGTTGGATGGCAATAGATAGCTTAAATAATGTTTTATGGATGTTAAGGCCTAGCTGTTCCTTTTCAATAAATTGTATCGATTTATTACTATTAACTCATGTTACGCACATAAACTTGTAGTTTGACTAAAAAGCATTAGAATTCCGCCCTTAATTTTAGGGAGGGAATTAAATGGATATGCTTGATCTTTATAGTGATTATTTGATTTT
>NZ_RZGQ01000044.1 GCF_003989735.1 Legionella sp. km772
CTCTCCTGGCCTATGGACTTGTGGATAAGCCATTCTGAGAGTAAGGTGAATGAACTAACAAACCGGGAATAGCTCTTATTTTTCCTGAATTTTGTTCCAGATCCCCGGACCTAGCTAAGACTTCATGAGCAATTTAATACCCCTATGGAAGAGATTGCAAAAATTACCTCTATACGGGGAATCCAGCCCACTCTTGATATGGATAATATGGAGCAAGCTCAAGAGTTTATGCAGGCTTTTAATCAACTAGTAGAGCATGCCGAAAGCCTCAATATAGCTATTCCTGGATTAGTGGAAGCGCAAAGGGAATTAAATATTGCCAGAGATGTAATCAATGATACCGACCATCTCTTTGCTGAGATGGATGAGAAAGCGAAAGTAACCCTCATAAGAAAGAAGTTAGTAAGCGCAGCGGATAAAATAATTGATGCAATGAATGACCAATTAAAAATTCAGGTACCCAACCCTGTTGAAAACAGCTTATGGCAAAAATTTCTTAATTTCTTTACCACCACTAAGGAAATGAAAATATATAATAAACAGCAGGAGCTTTTAAATAAACTCGCACAAGGCTATGACATGCAGCATGAGCAGAAAGCATTGCTGAAAGTTGAGTTTAAAGAAGATAACGTTAAGGTCAATGGATTGGAATCGGATAACGCCAAGGCAAGATTTCTCAAGCAATTGAATGCGGGAAGTAGAGTCGAATACGCCTTTAACAAAGAAGGTAGTTTATGCAAAGTGGTCAGTGGGAAAAGCGAACAGTTATCCGAAGAGGACGTTACTGACTTGAAAAACCATCTAAAAACAATAGATGAAGCTCCTGATAGTTCGTATCGAATAAAACAAATAGATGAAACACCTAAGGAGAGCGTGCAAATCAAGATGTAATCAGGCCCTAGGTTGGCAGTTAATCAGTATCTGGCTGCTTCAGCTGACTATGAAGCCACTTTAAAACTGTTCTTCCCTTTCTATGACTAAGACGCAGACTGGAGCTGCGTCAAAAGAGAGAAAAGCAGCGATTTAAGTGCGGCAAGTACCAAAAAGCTACCTGCTCTAAGGCAGCTTAGACAGCCCGACGCGATTTAAAGAAAAAAAGGGTTGTAAAAACGAATGAAGGCTAATAAAGCACCCGCTTTACCAGGCAATTAGACTAGGCCTGCCTAAAGGCCATGACTTAATATCCTTCATTCTAAGTACACTAATTAAACATAGTCTACTTTTATAATTTCATACTCCACCATTCCCCCTGGAGTATTGACCGTCACAGTATCGTCTAACTCTTTGCCAATTAACCCTCTACCGATTGGTGAGCTGTAAGATATTTTATTTAATTTGATATCGGCTTCGTCCTCACCCACAATTTGATAAGTAATTTCAGCGTCGGTTGCAACATGACATAAGGTTACGGTAGCACCAAAAACTACCTTGCCGTTATTAGGTAATTTTGTAATGTCGATAACTTGAGCGTGGGATAATTTTGCTTCAAGATCTTGGATTCGACCTTCATTAAAACTTTGTTGTTCACGAGCCGCATGATACTCAGCATTTTCTTTTAAATCGCCATGGGCACGCGCAGTCGCAATAGCTTCAACAATTCGTGGACGCGCCACAAATTTTAATTCGTTTAATTCTGCTTTTAAAGCTTCAGCACCTTGTACTGTCATTGGATGTTTACTCATAATTACCTCTAATGTAAATCTTGTAAACGAGTTACCGTTTCTCTATCTTCATATTTCATCGCCAAACAAGCAGCTTCTGCCCCCGATAAAGTTGTAGTATAACTTACCTTATGCTGCAAGGCATTGCGGCGAATTTGAAAAGAATCCGCAATAGCTTGTTTGCCTTCCGTAGTATTCACAATAAAATCAATTTCATTGTTTTTAATGAAATCTAACACATGGGGCCTGCCTTCGGCTACTTTAAATACCCGTCGACAATCAACGCCTGCTGCTTGCAAGACTAAAGCCGTGCCGCGAGTGGCGATGATTTCAAAACCCAATTCAATCAAACGTCTTACAATCTCACCCACTCTGGTTTTGTCAGCATCACGCACCGAAACAAAAGCACGGCGGCGTTTAGGTATGTTAGAACCAGCACCGAGTTGCGCTTTAGCATAAGCTTGTCCAAAGCGCTTGGCAATACCCATTACCTCACCCGTAGACTTCATTTCTGGTCCTAAAATAGAATCAACCCCAGCAAACTTAATGAAAGGAAAAACCGGCAGTTTGATTGAATAAAAAGAGGGCAGGTGAGGTGTTTGCGTTAATCCCTGCTCTTTTAGACTAATACCCATCTTGCATAAAGCGGCAATTTTAGCTAAGGGCAAGCCGGTTGCCTTGGAGACAAAAGGAACCGTCCTTGAAGCCCGGGGGTTCACCTCTAACACATAGATGTCATCAGCCTGGATTGCAAATTGCGCATTAATCAATCCCACGACCCCAAGCTTTAAAGCCATTTGTCGCATTTGTTCAATCAAATCTTGTTGCACGACGACGCTTAAACTAAAAGGCGGCAAAGTACACGCTGAATCACCTGAGTGGATACCGGCTTGCTCTATATGCTCCATAATACCGCCAATTAAGACATGCTCACCATCACAAACAGCATCAATGTCGACTTCTATCGCATCATTTAAGAAGCGATCTAGCAGAACGGGTGAGTCGTTAGAAACCGCCACTGCATGCGATAAATAATGTCGTAAATCATCTTCTTGATAAACGATTTCCATCGCCCGCCCCCCTAAAACATAAGAAGGCCTCACTACTAGGGGATAGCCAATGCGATTAGCCAATTCGATAGCCTCATCTTCACTTCGCACTGTACCATTAGCTGGCTGGTGTAGTTTTAATTCGTGAACTAGTTGCTGAAAACGTTCGCGATCTTCTGCCATATCTATGGCATTAGGCGAAGTACCCACAATTTTTACGCCATTTTCTTCTAAAGCTTGGGCCAATTTTAATGGTGTTTGTCCACCGTAATGAACAATGACGCCTTCAGGTTGTTCAACCGCAACAATAGCGAGTACATCTTCTAAAGTTACCGGCTCAAAATAGAGACGATCAGAGGTGTCAAAATCCGTCGATACGGTTTCAGGGTTACAGTTTACCATAATGGTTTGATAACCGGCTTCTCGTAAAGCCATAGCGGCATGCACACAGCAATAATCAAATTCAATGCCTTGACCAATACGGTTCGGGCCGCCGCCCAAAATCATTATTTTTTTCTTATTCTTGCTGGGTTTAGCTTCACAACTACTCGCATAGCAGGAATATAAATAAGCCGTATCACTAGGAAATTCCCCAGCACAGGAATCAATGCGTTTATACACGGGATGAATATCCAATTGCTGCCGTCGTTCCCGTACTTGGGCTTCGGTGCAATACATGAGTTTAGCAAGATAAGCGTCCGCAAAACCGCGCCGCTTTAAGAGCTGTAAGCTTACCCTATCTAATTCATGAATGGATTTTCCAAATACTGAACGCTCAAGCTGGATTAGCTCTTCAATTTGCGCCAAGAACCATGGATCAACTCGGCTTTCTGCATGAATTTCTTCTAAGCTTAATTGTTGTCTAAAAGCATCAGCAATATACCACAAGCGATCTGGCGTGGGCTCACGTAAGTGCCCTCTTAGGCGAGCCAAATCACCTTTGTGGAAAAGCGAATGCAGGCCAGTGCGCCCAATTTCTAAACCTCTTATTGCTTTTTGCAAAGACTCTTGGAAATTTGCCCCAATGGCCATAACCTCACCAACCGATTTCATTTGGGTAGTTAAGGTAGAGGGTGTTTGGGGAAATTTATCAAAATTAAACCGAGGTATTTTAGTTACTACATAATCAATGCTAGGTTCAAATGAAGCAGGGGTTATGCCACCGGTAATTTCATTTTTTAATTCATCTAAAGTATAACCGACCGCTAATTTAGCGGCGATTTTTGCAATAGGAAAGCCAGTTGCTTTAGAAGCCAAAGCTGAGCTACGTGATACCCTGGGGTTCATCTCGACCACCAACATGCGACCATCTTCAGGATTAATCGCGAATTGGACATTAGAACCACCGGTCTCCACCCCAACTGCTCTTAACACCTTAATAGCAGCATCGCGCATCCGCTGATATTCTTTATCAGTTAAAGTTTGAGCTGGCGCAACCGTAATCGAATCCCCCGTATGCACCCCCATTGGATCGAAATTCTCAATAGTGCAGACGATAATACAATTATCATTTTTATCACGCACCACTTCCATTTCATATTCTTTCCATCCCAAAACGGACTCATCGATTAATAATTCATGGGTGGGCGAGAGCTCTAAGCCTCGGATGCATATTTCTTCAAATTCTTCGCGGTTGTAAGCAATACCCCCACCACTCCCCCCCATAGTAAAAGAAGGACGGATAATGGCCGGAAAACCTAAGCGGGCTTGAACTTGTATAGCCTCTTCTAAGCTATGGGCTATCGCCGAACGGGGCATTTCTAAGCCAATTTTTATCATTAGTTGACGGAATTTTTCCCGATCTTCAGCCTTATCAATTGCCTCGCGGGTTGCGCCAATCATTTCCACCGAATATTTGGCTAATATGCCTTCGCGCACTAAATCTAGGGCGCAGTTTAACGCTGTTTGTCCACCCATCGTCGGCAATAAGGCATCGGGACGCTCCAATTCAATAATTCGAGCCACTTCTTTCCATTGTACGGGTTCAATATAAGTTGCATCCGCTAACTCGGGGTCAGTCATGATGGTTGCTGGATTGGAGTTCACTAAGATAACGCGATAGCCTTCTTCTTTAAGCGCACGTACCGCTTGGGTGCCCGAATAATCAAACTCGCAAGCTTGACCTATGACAATGGGACCGGCGCCTAAAATAAGGATGGATTTAATATCAGTTCGTTTTGGCATAATGACAACAAAAAAAAGATAAAGTGATGCATTTTACCGAGTTTTAACTAAAGATAATACCCTTCACCCTCATCAGTCCGGTATTTATGATAAATTAACTGTATTGAGCGCCTAAAAAGACTTGTAAACCAGCTTCAGTTAAGGATAAATATTTATAATAGGGATCTGCGGTAGTTCGCTCTAACCATTCATTGGCGATACAAATATCCGCATAACGTTGTAATTGGTTGACTAAAACAGGTTGCCCTAGTTTTTTTGATAAGACCTCAGCAGCCTCCTCTTCAAGCGTTAAAAAAACTTGATCGCGAGTTACGCCACGCAAAACTATTTCATCATAAAAGAGTTTTAAAACATCTAATTCGGTCATAAATCATCCTTAATTTTGAATTAGCTTTTATTAAATTTTAGTACATAGTGCGGGTAAGATACAAATGCTAAGTAAAAGCAATCCTCAAGAAGTAGGATGATTTTTGTAGTAATTGCCTTGCAGATTCGACCAAAAAGTTAGCGATTTATAGTTAAATTAACTCCAATAAAAATAGCGACCTCGTCTGCACTGGGGTAACACTCAAAATCAATATTAAAGGTTCGCGTATATTCTGATTCGAACGCAAAATAGTCCCAAATTTGCTCCCAAGTTTTAATAAGGATTCCAGGCATTTCCCCCTTAGCAGAAAAAGCTAAATATCGGCCGGCAGGGACCTGTAGGCAAGTATATCCTGTGATGGTTTTTTTATTGCTTATTTCACTTCCTGCGGTAAGAGTATAATAGCCTGATGCATCCGATTCGTAATGAGAATAGGCGCCATAAACCGGCGAATTGGCTATAGCCCCCGGAATTTGAGCAGGAATATTTTCCTTACGGAATTGCTGCCAAAATGTGGTTAATTTTGCTGTTGCTGGATTAATTTCATCGCGATTACAGGTGCGTATACTAAGTCCCGCAAGGGTAAAACTTGGTTTTTCAACTAATTGTGGCTCGTTCATTGTTGATCTCTCATTTAATTAATACAAGCATAATACAAGGCCGCACTGTCAATTTTTGTCAGCAGCAAAGATTGCCGTCCACCCTATAAAATTGGAAAACCCAAAGCAGTGAGTCTACAATTTAATCAGAAAGGAATTTAAAAAGACACCGGAATGATGGCTCTGTTGATCAGATATCATCACAGACTTAAGTCGCAGGGGGAATAAAATGAGGACCATATTCAGTTCTAAATCTATCAATATAACATTATCGCTAGCCAGCTTCACGCTTTTAGCCCTATCCTGCAACAGCGTGCTTTTTGCTTGCCCGAATTCAATAAACCAACTGCATATTATCGGCCAAAATACCGCTGTAAAAATCAATAATAGCTTATCGATTCAAACCACAGCCGAAGGGGATGACTTTATTGAAACAGCCAATGGCTCGATCATTAATTAAAAGTGCACAAGCTTAAGCTCTGCATATAAATTAATAGGCATTTACCCATCGCTTTGCTAGTATAAGCCATCATTACTTAGGCAAAAATGACAGGATGAATAATAAAAACTATTGGGTTTACATCCTCCTTTGCTCTAATCAAAGTTATTACACGGGTTATACAGATAACTTAGAAAAACGTTATCAAGCGCACCTAGATGGCAGCGGCCGATGCAAATATACCCGCAGTTTTAAACCCATAAAAATTGCGCAATCCTGGCTGATTCAAGGTGATAAAGCCTTAGCAATGCGTTTAGAACGTGAAATCAAAAAACGTTCGCGGCTGGCAAAAATAGAATTGATTACTTACCCCCAACGTTTAAGTGCTGACCCAAAAGTAACACCCTATATAAAACCTTCATTTTAGTTTATAGTGTCCCACTTTCCTATGCCAGGTTAAAAATAAACCACTTTTATGCAAGATTATGATGTGATCATTGTTGGCGCCGGTGCTGCAGGTCTTATGTGTGCTCTAGAAGCGGGTAAACGTAAACGCAAAGTTCTCGTTTTAGATCATGCGAATAAAGCGGGTAAAAAAATTTTAATGTCGGGTGGCGGGCGATGTAATTTTACCAATTATTATATTGAGCCAGAGAAGTATGGGTCCAATAACCCCCATTTTTTTATTTCCGCGCTTAGTCGCTACACCCAATGGGATTTTATAGATTTAGTGCAAAAACACCGTATCCCTTTCCATGAAAAAACCTTAGGCCAATTATTCTGCGATAACAAATCAAAAGATATTGTCGACATGCTTCTTAAAGAAAATGAAAGAGCAAATGTAAACATTCAACTCCTGAGCGAAATTCAGAAAATTGAGCAATTGGATCAACATCTTTTTAAGATAGCAAGTAGTAGAGGTCAATTGCGTTGCACGTCCTTAGTCATTGCCAGCGGAGGCTTGTCTATCCCAACAATGGGCGCCAGCCCTTTCGCTTATAAAGTTGCGGAGCAATTTGCAATTAAAGTATGGCCGACCCGCGCCGGCTTAGTCCCCTTTACTTTAGATGTAAAAGAAAAAGAATGCTATTCTTCTTTATCAGGTATTGGCATTGATAGTCATGTACGCAATAAAAGAATTCAATTTCGGGAGCATAGTTTATTTACTCACCGAGGTCTAAGTGGTCCTGCAATGCTGCAATTATCCTCTTATTGGTATCCAGGAGAGACGATTGAAATTAATTTGCTTCCAGATCAAGATCTAGATGCTTTATTAAAAGAAGCCCGGCTCGCACATCCCCATAAACAAGTTAATTCTTTTTTATTTTCTTATCTACCTAAACGGGTAATAGACGTTTTTATTCCGGCAATTCTTGCAGAAAAGAAGCTTGCTGATCTGTCCAACCGTGATTGCAGCCTCCTTACGCAAATCCTTCAACAATGGACGATTAAACCTAATGGAACTGAAGGCTATCGCACTGCTGAGGTTACTATAGGTGGGGTAGATTGTAATGCCATTTCGTCCAAAACCATGGAAGCTATAAACGTCCCCGGACTTTATTTTATTGGTGAGGCTTTGGACGTGAATGGCTGGTTAGGTGGTTATAATTTCCAATGGGCTTGGTCTTCAGGTTGGGCTGCAGGGCAAGTGGTTTAAGCAAGAAAAATAGAAATTAAGCTTTTTAGGGTGTCATTTTCAGAGAATTTATTGTAATTTGGATCTAGAATTCGCTATCAACAGACGAAACCACATTAAGTTGTTTTTTTTGAATGACAATAAATGAAGAATCCATTAAATAAATTGCTTAGTATTTTAATAGTTGTCATCCTACTTGCTCTTTTTTTTACCACTAGAACTACGCGAATAAGCCACATACCCAAGAGCAGCCTAGCTTCTGATGCTGAAGTCTGCGCCTCACTTGTAGATCCCGCAACACTGCCTTTTATATCCTATAGTACAGAAGAAGGATTCAATGCCTGTGTATCGCGCTGTGTTGATTCTGCCATGCTGCAAGTGTGCGCACAACTTCCTAATAATTCAAATATATTTATTACTCATGCGCAAATAAAACAACAAATGTTAGACGGCTGTACAGAAAACATTAAACATTTTATTAGCAAACAAATACGCTGCCCCTATTTAAATTGTGAACCTTAATGAGCGTTGGTAGTTTTAAACGTCAGTTGAGCCCATGCACGACCCAATAACTCATGTAAAACAATATTAGAATAGTAAAGATTATAAATATTAGGGATGAACATCTTCGCTTGATCATGATCATACCAAAAAAAGGTAAAATCACTGGGAGCAGGAATGGGAGCTAGCCCTTGCCGTTTACATAAAAACATAGCGCGAGGCATATGAATTGCTGATGTTACTAAATAAAACGGCTCTTGATGTACCAAAGACTCAAGGGCGCGCGCCTGTGCTTCTGTATTTAAAGAATGAGGCTCTAATACAATTCGCTCTTGGGAGATGAAAAACCATTGGCTTAGTTGCTTTAATAAGGCAGCCTCTGTAAAACGGCTGTCATCACCACCACCTGATAATAAGAGCTTGGCCTGTGGTAGGTCTTTTAATAACCGTACGCCTTCAATTAATCGTTTAATACTGGCGCCCGAAAGTAAATCATTGGCGGGTAGATTTTCACGTTCATGATGACCGCCGCCAAGCACCACGACCCATTTGACTTTTGGATCGGGAAATTGCACTACCGAATAATTAGCCTCTAAACGCTCGGTTAAATAACGCGGTATCCAGCCAGTACAAAAGGCCATAAAAAAAATAATTAAAACCCAAAGAAGGCGACGAACTTTCGGCAAAGACTTATTCATTTTAAGAACAATTGCACTGGCTAAAATAAAGCAAAAAATGATAAAAAAGGGATTAACTATTAATTCCAAGCTGTGTTTGATACCAATCATTTAACGTACTCTTTTCATAAGATACAAACCTAGACCCGCGAACACAATGGTCGGGCCTAGTGCTGCTAATTCAGCCGGCCATTGAAAAACGGTACTCACTGGTCCAAAGAAACGATTGATTATATGAAAACCAAATCCTACTGTAGCACCAACAAGTAATTTCGATCCCATTGTAGAGGAACGTAAAGGGCCAAAAATAAAGGGAATAGCTAACATCATCATGACCATAGTGGTAAAAGGCTGGATGATGCGTTGATAAAAAGCCAACTTATACACATGGACATTCTGTTTGCTGCGTTTTTGCTCTCGCAAATAACGATTTAACTCATGCAAAGTCATCTCATCAGGCTCCACGCTACTAATCATTAACACTTGCGGTTTAATAGCGACATCCCACACCATAGAGTGTAATTGAGTAGCCTTAGTATGATCTTTAAAAAACTGGGTTTGCTTCACCTTAGTGGCAATCCAGGTTTGCCCTGTAAAACGAATAGTCTTAATTTGACGTGCCAATTGTAAATGGTGTTCATTGTCAAAACGAAATTGATAGACGTCGCGTAATACCTTATTAGGCGAAATTTGACCGATGGAGATAAAATCGTTTCCATAGCGCACCCAAACGCCTTGGGCAGTTCTTAGGGTCTGTCCCCCGGTTAAAGCAGCGGTTTTATAGTCATTGGCAAATTGGGCTAACTCAGGGACTACAAGCTCCCCAATTGAAGTAATCAAAATGATAACTAATAAGGCGGCCTTTAATACTGCATTGGTAATTTGCCCGATAGACATTCCTGCAGCACGCATCACTACTAACTCACTATGATTTGCAAGGAGCCCTAGACCGATTAATGAGCCTAAAAGACTAGCCATCGGAAAAAATAAATATACTTGGTAGGGCATCTGTAACAAAACAAAAACTGTAGCTTGCCACATACCATAATCAAGCTTGCCCAGATCTTCTAATTGGTTTACAAAAAGAATAAATAATTGTAAACCGATTAACATTAAGGTGACTAAGCCAATCGCCGAGAGGACTGTTTTGGCAATGTAGCGATCTAAAATACGCATACTCATCCCAAAGTCACCCTACTACGCCAGATAAAAAATAAACCCAAAAAAGCCACAAGGAGATGAATCCACCACATGCCAATCCAGAGAGGGATTTTTCCTGAGGTAATAGCATTTCTGGCTAAAAACATAAAATTGGCATAAAAGATATAGATAATGACGGCAGGAAGTAGCTTAGAAAATTTTCCAGCTCGTGCATTCACCCGGCTTAAGGGGACTGCCACTAAAGTAAGTGTAAAAACCATCAAAGGAATAGAAATACGCCATTGTAATTCTGCAGCTTTCGCCCGATCCGGATTATTTAGTGGCCACAAGGTATTGGTTTTTGCTGTTCTTATATCATCATTAAGCTTAACTACTGGGTGAGGAAGGCGTGCTTTATACTGAGCAAACTCAGCGACTTGATAATTCGCTTGCCCAGGAATCCCTTGGTATTCATGCCCTTTTTCTAACACGATATATTCTTCATTGGTTTGAATATCATGCTCAGAATAGGCTTTATCAGCCCACAGGATATCCCATTGTAGTTTATTATCCGCAGCAACGGTTTTTTTAGCAAGAAACACTTGTTCAGCTTGACTATGATCACGGTTCATAGATTGCACATAGAAGACTTGTAATCCCCAATTAATCGCATGAAATCGTCCCGGCATAATCGTTTGAATTAGAGTTTTGATTCCTGTTGAACGTAATAATTTCGCCCGCTCAATGGCGATGTAAGGACTAGCCCACATCATCACAATAGTCACTATTAAGGCCACAACTGATGCCATAAGAAAACTATGCGTTAATAGTTTGTTAGGACCATAGCCTGAGGCACGTAGAATAGTCATTTCATTTTCAGCATATAAGCGGCCATAAGCGAGTAAGATAGCCATGTAAAAACCTAAGGGTAAAAGAAGGCCCATAAGGTTTGGCATTTCTAGCATCATGAGCTTCATAATAATCATGCCAGGAATATTACCTGAAGCAGCTCTATTTAAGTATTGAACGAATTGGTTACTTAAAAAAATAAGCATCAAGATGCCTGTTAAGGCAATTAAAGTGATAAACACTTCTTTAGCTAAGTAACGGAAAATGATCACTCAATACCCTTATTAAATGAGGAAGGTCTTTGCAATTTAATTGTTTAGAATACCATAAAAGGCTGGCTTGCTAAACGTCAGTTTCAATATACCTTGAGATTATGTACACTAACTCTTTTATCACTGCGGGAATACAAAATGCATTATGGACTTACGCAAAAACCTTCCTTAACTGCTAATGAATGTTTTGTACTGGGAGTACACTCTGATTTGGACCTACCGGATTTTGCTCAAGCAATTAATAAGGAACATCACGGCATCATTAATAAATTAATGAAAAGGACGCCGGACGCAGGTGATATGGCCTGGCAAATAGACATCGACGGCCATAGTTTATTAGTAGTGCAGTGTGGGAAAAGGGATGAGTTCACTGCAATTAGTTTACAAAAGCGGATTGCTGATATTACCGAAGCGCTTATTAAACAACGCTTTAATACTGCAACCTTGTGTTTGCCGCAAATTGCCCAGGAAACAGCAGAATGGCAATTAGAGCAAATGATTGTACAAATTGATCACCTACGCTATCAACTACTCGATTTTAAAAAGAAAAATGCGAAAGTGCATCAGTTAGCCGCCATTGACTTCTATGTGCCGAAAGCCAGTGAGCAGGTATTACATACCGCTAAAGCTATTGTCGCGGGCGTAGAGTACGCACGTCATTTAGCCAATATGCCTGCTAATATTTGTACTCCTTCTTATTTAGCGGAACATGCTCAGCTGTTAGAAAACCAATTTGACGAAATAAGCTGCACCATCATGGGCCCTGAAGAAATCAGTAAATTGGGCATGGGGATCTTTCTTGCGGTAGCTCAAGGTAGCGCCCAACCACCTCGTCTTATCGATATCCACTATAAAGGACACCCTGATGCAAAACCTATCATCTTGGTGGGCAAAGGTATCACTTTTGACTCGGGGGGGTTATCCATAAAACCCGCTAATGCAATGGATGAAATGAAATACGATATGGCCGGTGCGGCCAGCGTTTTAGGCACAATAAAAGCGTGCGCCTTACTAAGGCTTCCGGTGAATATTATTGGCCTTATTGCTAGTGCTGAAAACTTAGTAGGAAGTAGCGCGGTTAAACCAGGTGATATAATTACTAGCATGTCAGGACAAACCGTCGAGATTCTTAACACTGATGCTGAAGGGCGCCTGGTGTTAGCTGATGCCTTAACTTATGCCGAACGTTACAATCCAAAATTCGTCATTGACATCGCTACCTTGACAGGCGCAATTATCGTAGCGCTTGGCAATGTGGCCTCAGGTTATATGACTAAAGACGAAGACTTAGCCAAACTACTAGAAACGGCAGCAAAAGAAAGCCAAGATAAAATCTGGCGCATGCCTTTGGATGAGGCTTATCAAGACGCTTTAGACAGCCCCTTGGCTGATATGATTAATGCGGGTTTTGATCGCAGCGCAGGAAGTATTACCGCGGCTTGCTTTTTATCCCGTTTTACTGAAAAATACCGCTGGGCCCACCTAGATATCGCAGGAACTGCCTGGGTGTCAGGAAAAAAACGTAATGCGACTGGACGCCCCGTCCCTTTATTAACCCAATTGATAAGACATATTGCCCGTGAGAGTTGATTTTTATTTATTAAGCGATGACCAGCCTAATGCCCATTGGCTGGTTGCTTGTCGTTTGCTGGAAAAGGCTTATTTAAAAGGGCATCGTGTTTTTGTTTATTGTAGTAATCAACACGAAGCAGAAACACTTGATGAATTACTATGGACCTTTAAAGACGATTCCTTTATCCCTCATAATTTAGAGGGAGAGGGTCCTGAGCCACCACCAGCAATTCATATTGGCTATAATAAAGAACCGCGTGGATTCAATGATATTTTATTAAATCTTAGCCACCACATCCCTCCCTTTTACCCCAAATTCAAACGTGTAATTGAGTTGGTAGTGAATAAAGAAGAAGCAAAAGAGAAAAGCCGGCTTCATTATAAAGAATACCGCGCTCAAGGGTGTGAGTTATTCACTCACGCCCTTTAGTAGCTACCTAAGAAAAATATTAATTATAGCCAGAAGCCTTATCCTCACTCCATACTACATCGCAATTCTTTTTGATTGAGGCTTCAAGTAACTGAATTAAAGGAACAGCACGTTTCGCTAGACTGATTTCCGGCTCATCGTCTTCGTCTGCGGGGGCCGCAACATCTTGATGGGGTAAACCATGTTTTAAATTCGCTAAAGCATGCGGCAAGTCAGCCGCTTTGATTGCCCCGGGAATTGCACCACTATGTTCCATTAACAGGATTAATTGTTTCGCTACACTATGAAAATAAGTAATATTTTCATAGGCTTCTGAGGTAAAAGTAACAAACATGGCTATCTCCTTATCCATAAACTTGTTCTAAATAATGGGCCACCGCACGCAAAGCCATCGCCTCGCCCCCTTCTGGCTTACCTGGTTTATTAGAAAGGTTCCAACCCATCATATCAAAATGCAACCAAGCTGTAGTTTTGCTCACAAAACGTTGCAAAAATAAACCTGCAATAATCGCGCCGCCATAAGGCGAAGTACTGCAATTGGCCATATCCGCTATGTTTGAATTCAGCAGATCTTCATAGGCAGCAAACAAAGGCAAGCGCCAAATCGGATCCTTTACCTCATTGGAGCTATTTATTATCTGGGCGGCAAGTTCATCATTATTACAAAATAATGCCGATATTTCCGCACCTACGGCCGTGCGAGCCGCGCCAGTTAACGTTGCAAAATCGATTAATAGCTCCGGTTTATCTTCACAGGCTTTAACTAGGGCATCGGCCAAAATTAAACGCCCTTCCGCATCCGTATTATCAATTTCAACCGTAAGCCCATTTCTCATGCTAAGCACATCACCCGGACGAAAAGCATCAGGGCCTATCGCATTTTCTACTGCCGGAACCAATACCTGTAACCGAATTGGCAACTGCTTTTGCATAATCCATTGCGCAAGCCCAATGACGTGAGCAGCTCCTGCCATATCTTTTTTCATTAACCGCATGCCCGAGGAAGGTTTAATGTCTAAGCCACCGGAATCAAAACACACACCTTTGCCTACTAAAGTCACACGCGGATTTACATTACTTCCCCAAGTTAGAGAAAGTAAGCGAGGAGCATGAATGGAAGCCCGTCCTACCGCATGAATCGCTGGAAAATTATTCTCAATTAATTCATCCCCTACCCACTGTTCAAAATGCGCATCATGGCTATGGGCAAGCTCTTGCATGACGACTGCTAAATGCTGGGGGCTCATATGATTGGCGGGTTTATTAATTAGATCGCGCACTAGAAAAATAGCATCAGCTAAGCTCAAAACCTCTCTTAACATTGACTCCTTAAGAAGCAATTGGCGCGGAGAAAGCTCATAGCTTTTATATTCCGTAAAACGATACTGCGCTAAGGCCCAAGCGAGTGCCATTTGCGCAGAAACCTGCCCTGCAACTTCATAGATACCTGGTGGCAGGAGTAAAGCGGCTTGAGCTAAAGCTGATTCGCAAGAGCTCGTCCCGCAACCAATATATGCTTTCTCTATTAAACCATCCGCATTATAAGTAAAACAGGATTCACCTGGTGCTGCTTTAAATTGGCGCGAGCTAAAATAATTTTGTTCCGCGCTGGTGAATTGGGCAAAATTATCCTGCCATTGACTGGGGGATAATAAATAAATAGGAGTGGCCTGTACTGCATCTAGCTTAAAAAATAAATCTGCTTTCATTTTTAATCCTTAACCTGCCCCCGGAAATGCTTAAACCGAAGGCCTAAGAGCCCTAAAACCAATAAATAAATAACCACTACCGCAAATACATGCACTAATAAAAGTGATAAGCGCATTATCGCAGAGAAACTTAACCAATACTCTATAGTCCCCATCATCAAATACAAATAAATGGCCACTGCACAGTTTGCAATAATCAATTGCATACTGTATTTAAACCAACCTGGAGAAGGTTTAAATACGCCACGTTTAACTAATAAAAAGAATAAACAACCACAATTAACATAACCCGCTAAAGCAGAAGCTAAAGTTAAACCCGCATGAGCAAAAAAACCAATAAATACGGCGCATAGGATGGTATTAATAATCATAGACCATACTCCGACTTTCACCGGTGTACTGATATCCTGCTGGGCATAAAAACCAGAGGCTAAGACTTTTACCATCATAAAAGCAGGAACACCCAATCCTAAGGTAATCAAGCTTTTTTGAGTTTGCACAATATCCATGAGAGTAAATTTACCATAGGCAAAACAACCTGCAATTAAGGGCATGGAAAACAAAGAGAGGCCAATTCCTGAGGGGATGCCGATTAATAAAATTGAGCGCAGCCCCCAGTCTAGCGCACGCGAGTAATGTTCTATGCTTTGCTCAGCATGCCGCCGGGACAAATGCGGTAAAATAACGGTAGCAATCGCCACACCAAAAACTCCTAAAGGAAAATCGGCTAAGCGATCCGTATAATACAGCCAAGAAACGCTGCCTATTTGCAGAAATGATGCAAAAATACTGTCTACCATTAAATTCAATTGCGCGATAGAAACACCAAATAAAGCAGGAATCATAAGCTTTAATACTTTGGTTACGCCAGGATCATTACGTACAATCTGTGGTTTTACTAATAAACGACGTTGATGCAAGAAGGGTAATTGAAAAAGAAATTGCACTATGCCGGCAATAAGGACTCCCCAAGCTAGGCCAACTACTGGTGTAGGCAAATGAGGGCAAATATAAAGTGCCGCCACAATCATACAGATATTAAGCAGCACCGGGGTAAAGGCTGGCACCCCGAAATAACCATAAGTATTTAAAACCGCGCCTGACATGGCCGTCAATGAAACCAGCATTAAAAAAGGAAAGGTAATCCGTAACATTGCAGTTGCTAGTTCAGCCCGAACCCCGCCTTGACTAAAACCCGGGGCGAATAGAAAAATAATCAACGGGGAGGCAATGATGCCTACAATCGTTACCAGCGTTAAAATAGAACTTAAATGACCGGAAATACGGGCGATGAAGGTACGTACATCGTCTGGAGAACGCGTTTTTTGATATTCCGCTAAAACGGGGACAAAGGCTTGCGAAAAAGCGCCCTCGGCAAAAAGACGGCGCATAAAATTAGGGATTCTAAAAGCCACAAAAAAGGCATCCATCCCCGCCTGAGCACCAAAAAAATTAGCTAAAACCATATCACGGACAAACCCCACCATCCGTGACATAAACGTCATGATGGAAACTAAAGAGGTTGATCGCAGTAAACTTTGTCTTTTGGGGACCATAGTGTCAGTCGCATTCATTTTTAAAATACATCTAATAATAAAATTTATACTATGATATACTGAAATTATTAAAGTTACACCCTGCGGATATTGACAAATTCTAACTCATTGTGCATGATCAATATCTTTTGTATATCTGAATCAGTGGAGATTTTTAAGTGGCAAATATTAAGTCAGCGATCAAACGTGCTCGCCAAAACGTAAAACTGCGTCAACACAACGCAAGTGCGCGCTCTATGTTCCGCACCTATATTAAAAACGTACTAAAGGCAGTTGAAGCTGGTGATGTAGAAGTTGCTCGCACTGCTTTCGCAAAAGCTCAACCTATTATTGATAAAGCCGCTAGCAAAGGCTTAGTTCACAAAAATAAAGCAGCCCGTATTAAAAGCCGTTTAGCTGCTCGTGTTAAGGCAATGTCTGCCTAATCCTGGTTTTTCCGTCGCTCTAAGTCAGAAAAAACACCCGAACTGAGGAATAAACTTCTCGGTTCGGTTTCTTTTTTTTAATAGATTAATGTTGCATCAGCTAGAAAGACAGTAAGATTCTTTTTGCATCTAACGTTAAAACTATATCTTTTTTCTGAAATAGAGCAAGGACTTCGTCATTGCGAGCAAATGAAGCAGTTCACTACAATCTGTCTTATAATGTATTGACTGGCTTGCCTCGCAATGACGGTTTTTCGAGTTACCACTTACTCGTGGTTCATAAAGCCTACCCCATATGCCTGATTGGCAAATATTCTCCTTACCGCCCTACTTGTGCACAAAGACTTTGTTCACTCCTTGCTCGCTCATCATCGGCCAGGTAATCGTTCTCGGTAGCAACCAAAGCGCCCTCATCATCCGCTGAAAGTTCCACATCACTATGAGGATCTAGGTAATTCCGCCCCAAAATTTTACAGATCGCTTTTTTATCAGCTTCCTCTAAATAGGCGGCTACCGCTTCATAATCATCTTCATTGCTTGTCGCATCGGCCTCTAAGTGCCAACCATCCACTATAGCCATATAAATCGAATTAAGCAGACTTCGCGCATTGCCCATTTTCTCGCGCAGCTCATGTTCGGCAGCACTTCGTGGCAGTGATAGTAAACCTAAGCCCCAACCATACCAGCCTTCAATTTTGTGATCATCTCGCTTAGGTAGTACTTTCGCGAATCCTTCATAAGTCTTAACCAGCGCATTAATCAAATTCTCTTTATGCTTTTTATATTGCTCAGGGACCATCGCATCATATAAAACCCATTCTAAACGCTGTAATTTAGTGATTAAACTAATTACCTGTGAGGTATATTCGCTATCTATTTTGCATAAGGCTGCAGATTCCTTAGTTAAAAAATCGGCATTTTGCGGTGGTAAAGTCCAGAATAGGCGCACCCCATCTATTCCCACATTATTGCGAAAATGGATTTTTTTCCCTGATTTTTTAGTATGCTCAGCTAAAGGACCGGTGCTGTGTAAACGAAGATCCTCCATTTTTGGACCACTAAACCGCGGCACTGAAGGATGTTTACCTTGTGCAGTAAGCTCATCAACCTGTGTCTTGCTAAGAATAGGCTCACCCGCCTCAGTACGTGCACTGCGCAAAGCTGAGAGGGCTTGCGATTTACAGGTATCGGAATTTCTAATGTGAGGTAGGGGGGGAAATAAATCTAAACCAATACTCAAACCAAAGGGGTTGAGACGGGACTTACGCCCCTCCTCTTTCGCTTTTAACTTCTCGATAGCAAAAATAAGGGGGGAGTGATCTTCATAAGCATAAATTCTAGGTTTTGCTTTAGGTTTTAAGTTCAAAAAGGCGGCTATTTCTGTAATTGCAGCATTTTCCTCTTGTTCTAAGGTGCGAAAATGTTTTTGAAAAGCGAGAAATTGCTCCTCAGTTAATTCAAAGGTCCGGCCATGTAAACCCTCTCCTCTATCTAAAAACCGCGTTTCTTCATGACGCCATTTACCATGATTCCCGCTAAGATCTACATCCATGCTTAAACTAAGCTTTAGCTTTCTAAGCAAGGAATCTGGAGCCCCTGTTGAAGGAAGACCATAAAAACCCCAATTGTCAACTACTTCTAATTTATTGCTTTCTTCATCTATTTTGGAGAATAAAACACAAGCATGCCACATAGGATTAGATTCAGCCTTTTCATCAGTCGCACAAAAGGTCACAGCATATTTCATATCGGCTCCTAGCTAGTCTAGTAGAAAAAAAATTATCCATTTTTTATTATTTTTATATTATTAACTCATGTTACGCACGGTCAATTTTAAGCTGCCATATTTTTAAGCTCCTGCCAAGCAATCTGGTTCGCTCTAAGAATCAATTTGTACTTAATAGCAAAGTGATTTAAATGAGT
>NZ_RZGQ01000045.1 GCF_003989735.1 Legionella sp. km772
CAAGTGAAATAAAAAAATCTAAAAATCCTTCTTCCAGCTTCATTCCTATATCCATTTAAATGAAGCTAGCCTCTCATTATTTACCGATTTAAGCTAGATTTTTTTCATGAGGTGGCCCTGCCTTATAATTCTAAGATTTGGAATATTCTGATAAAATAAATAAGATCCTATATCCACCCTGGCTGGATATTTTCTCTTTATCGTAGCGAAGACCATAAATGACCCAAGCAATTGAACAACAACCCTTAACAGAATTTACCGAAAAAGCCTATCTTGATTATTCGATGTACGTCATTTTGGATAGAGCCTTACCGCATATTGCGGATGGACTTAAGCCCGTACAGCGACGTATAGTTTATGCAATGTCGGAGTTGGGTCTAAAAGCGAGCGCTAAATATAAAAAATCAGCACGTACCGTGGGGGACGTCTTAGGTAAATTCCATCCCCATGGCGATAGTGCTTGCTATGAAGCGATGGTGTTAATGGCGCAGCCTTTTTCCTACCGTTATCCTTTTGTTGACGGGCAAGGGAACTGGGGCTCTCCTGATGATCCTAAATCTTTTGCTGCTATGCGCTACACGGAGGCGCGACTATCACCCTATGCCGAAGTATTACTTAGCGAGCTCCTGCAGGGGACTGTCGACTGGGTAGACAATTTTGATGGAACCTTGCAAGAACCCGCTTTACTTCCCGCACGTCTACCGAATATTCTGTTAAATGGTGCCACCGGTATTGCAGTGGGAATGGCCTCCGATATTCTTCCGCATAATTTAACAGAAGTGGCCAACGCCTGCATTCATTTGCTGGATAATCCACAAGCAGATTTAGCAGCTATTCGTCAGCATATCCAAGGACCTGACTTTCCAACCAAAGCGGAAATTATAACGCCTAAAGAAGCGATTACTTCGATGTATGAGGTGGGCAGTGGTTCTATTAAAATGCGCGCTATCTATCAGCAAGAAAAACATAATATAGTCATTACCGCCCTACCTTATCAAGTCTCTGGTGCCCGGGTTGTGGAGCAAATTGCTTTGCAAATGCAACAGAAAAAATTACCTATGGTTGAAGATTTACGGGATGAATCCGATCACGAACACCCGACTCGTTTAGTTATAATTCCGCGCTCGAATCGCATTGATATTGAAGGCTTAATGTCTCATTTATTTGCAACCACCGACTTAGAGCGTAGCTACCGCGTCAATTTTAATATGATTGGGTTGGATGGGCGACCAAAAGTAAAAGGTTTGCTGACCATTCTAACCGAATGGCTAAGCTACCGTATTGCTACGGTAACAAAACGGCTCAATTTTAGGCTAGAAAAAGTACTGGAGCGCATTCATGTCTTAGAGGGCTTACTTATTGCCTATTTAAACATAGATGAGGTCATTGCCATAATTAGAGAGCATGAACACCCAAAACAAGGTTTAATAACTCGCTTTCAGCTTACCGAGCGTCAAGCAGAAGCAATTTTAGAGATGAAATTGCGTCATTTGGCGAAGCTTGAAGAGATTAAAATACGTGGCGAGCTAGATGAATTAAACGCAGAGCGCGACTACTTGCAAAAAACCTTAGCGAGCGAGGTCTTATTAAAGGCCTTAGTTAAAGAGGAAATTATTAAGGACCGTGATACTTTTGGTGATAATCGTCGTTCTCCTATTATCGTTCGGCAAGAGTCGCAAGCTTTGAAAGAAGAGGATATCTTACCTAACGAGCCAATTACGGTCGTTTTATCTAAAAACGGCTGGGTTCGGGCAGCGAAAGGCCATGATATTAATGGCCGAGACTTAGCCTATAAAGCAGGGGATGAATTTAAAGCCCAGGCTTTTGCGCGTTCCAACCAACAGGTTTTATTTTTTGATAGTGAAGGCAAAGTGTATAATTTACCTGGACACTCACTACCTTCGGCTCGTGGTCAAGGAGAGCCTTTAACTGGTAAATTAAATCCTGCCGAGGGGCATTTATTTGAGGCGATTGTAGGCGGTGAGCCTGAGCAAAAGGTTTTACTTGCTTGCGATGCGGGTTATGGCTTTATAGCGACTATTAATGAGTTATATGTAAAAAACCGTAACGGTAAGGCCTGTATTAAGTTATTAAAGAATAGCCAGATTCTTCCTCCTTGTATCATTCCTGAGGGCGATAACCTGTTAGTGGCGTGTGCGACTAATGTGGGCCGGTTACTGTTGTTCCCTTTACAACAATTACCTGAGTTGTCGCGAGGTAAGGGCAATAAACTAATTAATATCCCCACTGCTAAGTCCAGCGCGCGTGAAGAATATATTGTCGATATGAAGGTGTTAAACGCTAATGACGTGTTAATTGTTCATGCGGGTAAACGCCATTTTTCCTTAAAGGGGGCTGATCTGGCTCATTATCAGGGCGAGCGAGGAAGACGAGGCAATTCTTTACCGCGAGGTTTGCAGAATGTCACCCAACTTGTTGTTGCTGCCGAATAAAATGTTTCCCGTGAAACAACGAATAAGGGTAATTTGGCGGAGTTTAAGCAACAATAAGCAAAAATAATACAAATTATGGGCAAAAAATGTTCTTTTTATCTAATATTAGATATAATAGATAGCATCTTTACAGCCGAGAATTGTTTATGCCTTATTTAGTGCGGGGAAATGCCAAGCAGCTTGCCTCTCTTTTTGATAAAGAGTGGTTATTTGAAGAGGTGGGTACTCCCGCTGGTGAGATGATTGAGGCAGATCTTGCGAAATCCTCCTTTCTGGGTGGGCCACAAGATGCTGAACATCATGTTAAAGCATGGCGAGATGCGGCTCAATCAAGGGTATATACCCAAGGCGACATGTCGGCGGCCAATTTATTTTTTTTCTTAGATAAAAATTATTTATTTAAAAAAGAGAATGAAGACTACTTAGACTATCAAAATAATTATGTTGCTTTATCCTTTTCCTACGTTAATGAGCATAAAGAGCTTTGTGGCCTGAGTATTCATTACCGGAAGGATAATCCTTCCCAATGGCTCATGGCTAGTGCAAAGAATACTTCATCAGCCTTAGAGGCAAGAGAGCTTTCTTTATTGTCGAGCTTTGATTTACAACCCTTCTTTGCTGAGTCCAATCCCGAAAAAATAGCCGTAGAGGTGGTTGATAAACTGCACAACCCATTAATAGAACAACTAGGCTCATTGCTGGTTAAGGGCTTGTTAGCACAGAGCTTGCTGGGGGATAAAGATGAAATTAATGGCAAGATTCTGCGAATAGCCCATTTATTTCGTCTTATAAATCTGAATGAACAAGGGCTAGTGAGTGATCCGATCAATGTTCAAGCATTAGATCCCGCACTGTTATTTGCTGAAAATCCAACTTTAGATCTCATTACGCATTACAATCTTCGTATTTCTGCAAGATTATTAGTTGATTGCCTTGCTGATAATAGCGGTCTACGTAAAGAGATTGAGTCCTTAAAATTAACGGATAATCCCGCCGTTAATGCCTGCATACTTCGCTTAACTATCCATTTTTATGAGCAGGGTATGTTAAATGAATACCGGGATTTAGTGCAGACGCAACTTATAGATAAAACTCGGGCGGGTACGATTTGGAACGATGAGCAAATTCAACTGGCTGCCGTTCTTATGCAAAAAAAATATCCTCCCGAACTAGTGCAGCAAATTTTATCTAAAAAAGCTTATTATGCTTCAGTAAAAGAATTATTTCATATGGGCTTGACTGATATTCCGGCTTATTTTTTAAATCCGGATAAAGTACGCGAGTTGGAGTTTATCGATAAGGTTGGCCAGACAGACCTTAAACAATTCTGCCTCCTATTTTGGGTTAAGGGGCAGTTAAGTTATAGCGAATACCAAACTATAATTAAAGCCGGTGAAACTTACCCTTTATTGGCGGAAACCTTGATTGCTCTTGATAAAACCGGTGAGATATCTATTAAAGAGTTAAAAGCATTGGCGCTTGATCCACAAAAACATTTACAGCAGTCTATTATCCACCACTTTGGTAACGATTATTCTGTAAATAGAATTACTTTAAATAAATTAAGTGTCAGTGAGCTAACGCGCTTAAACGAAGCCTTTGTCATTTTGAAACAGAAAACTACGGTAGGCCCTGAAGCTTTCGATGTCGCCGCGCGCGACAATGAGCAAGGCAAATTATTGCGCCTATTTCTTCCCTCCTTTAATACTATTTATAAACAGGCTTATCGTGATAGTTTGGTGGATTTACTTTATGAAGGGATACAAAAAGGACCTATCAGTTTAGATAAAAAAATTGCCCAACTAAGTGATAAACGCCTGCAATTATTTGCAATGGATTTACGCAATCGCGTTATTTGTGCCAAACAAATGCAAAAGCTGCATTTGAATGATGAGCTAGTGACTTTGGCTGCAAGCGCACAATCTAATGAGGCAAAACGCTTTCGCGAAATTATTTTAAAGGTTGAAGAGGCCTGTAAAAAAATCAATACACGCTTAGATGTCAATGCCAATGAAAAACAGCGCAAAGCTTGGCAAAATGCAGAAAAAGAATACCGACAAGTTTTATATGGGCTTGCCTATCAAACCCTTAAAGATCCTAATTACAACTATGGGCCCATCTTAGAAAAAGCACAGCAGAAAATGTTAGATATTGTTGATCCAGAGGTTAAATCTTGGTTACAAAAGGCCTTAATTGTGGTTGCTAATGTCTTTATTTATGCTTTAACGGCGGGCTATGCCAATCAAGCAAAAGAAAAAAGAATTGGAAACTTCTGGTTTTTCAACCATACTGATTCCGGTGATGAGCTGCGCCATTTAGAGGGTGAAATTAAATCGCAATTTAGAGGGCCGAAATAAGCATTCAATTCAGATTAAAAACATTAAAGTTCAAATTTCTTCCTTAGAGAACAACCTATGGTGTGGCCTTGGTTTAAAATTTATATTTTTTAATCTGGATGCTGTTCTTTTTAATAGTTGGTTTTTATATTTTCTTTATTGTTTATGATTTTCACTCCTTAAGCCCTTTATTTATTCAAAAATGTCGAAAAAAAATCTGGTTTAGGCCCTTTATGGGTAATATCGCTCTTGAACTTCTTTATTATTTCTGCTTAATATGGTTGTATACAAAATGGGATTCAAGGGATTGGGGTCTAAAATGAGCATACCCAAGAAGGCACTTAGGAAAAGTCAATTAGAGGAATTAACCGCAGGCTCAGCTGTTAATGATGGTTCACATCAAATTATACGGGTGGAGTTCTTAGAGAAGGGCATCAAAAAAAAGGGTTTTTTCAAAGCCATTGATCCTGAACACCATTATCCTGAATTGCTTGCCTTAATTAGTGTTGCCACCTCGGCCTTCAAACGCTCATTCCAAGGAAATAATGCCGCAGAAGAGCGGCTAGTTTTTGATGATAGTGATAAATTAGTAGGAACTTTATCTATTGCCATCGATGGGTTCAAACCATTTAACTGCCTTGGTGATGCGGAGCCTTTAGATTTAAGTGCTAAAGAATTGGTTGTTCCCAGCACTAAAACCTTAATTGAAAAAAATTTCATGGCAGTACTGTTTGGTCGTTATTTTCTCGACGATGATGATTCGCACCCTCGCAATGTGGGTTTTGCCGGCGATAATGGCGTTGATATTGATTATGATATGTTCTGGTATTGGTTCACCATCCATATGAAGGAGCCGAGACCTATTATTGGTGTTCCTAAAAAGAGGGTCACTCTTACCAAAGATGATTGGGAGTGTTTTCCCAGAACTAAAGACGCTAAGCATTATCATTGGCCCACTTATGTTTATCCGGGCCAAGAAACCTTACCTACTGTATTGCCGGCCCAAAGCTCTATTTTGCCTAAAGCTTTGCCCAAAACCTATGCCGATCCGACACAATTCCAACAACTAGCCAACAGCGCTGTTGCCCAAGATCAAAAACTTGCCGCAGCCTTAAAAATTTTAATTACCTACCAGCCGGAAGTCATGCGGGCGCGTTTGACCGAACTGTTTGATGTGATGCCTTTAAATTACACGTCCCTCGGCTCGGTTTTAAGTTCCAAATATGAAACAGAATTCCCCTTGCTGTGTAATGAGCGGACCAATGTTAAGCCCTTTGTTGATTTCATGATGAATTTATATCAAGAACATTATGATAGCCTTTACCGCGTAGTGGTGTTTTATATGGGATGTGACAATAATGGCTATGGCGTTCCGCTACCAGCAACCCATCATGCCTTATATAAAAAACCCTCTTTTTTTCAAAATATCTTGGCTTGGGTTAAAGGCCAAAATGCTACGGTTTATGGCGACGACGATAGGGCTGTTAAGTATAATGTGGAAGCAGTACAAAAACGTTACCATCAAATTTGGCGGGATGCTTTTGCCCCAAGTTTAAAAGCCTTATTACATGATTCATTTAATTTAACCAACAAATTAATCGAAGCGGCTACCCCAAGAATATTAGATGCCTCATTCGTCCTTCTAACTCCACCGGAAGGTAAAAAGACGACAGATGAATCATTAACTAATGCTTGGCAATTATTTGGCACCTTAGATGCCCTACCTAAAGAGGAAATCAGTAGGAGCTCAGAGTTGGCTTTGGGTAAAGAAAGCAAACTCCGGGAAGGCTTACTATTATTGGTTGATTTTACTAACGAATTTCATGCTATCGCTAAGGCTTATTATGAAAAAGAGTGTAGCGCGTTAACGGAAAGTGATAATTTGACCTTCGTTGAAGCCATTGGTAAATTATACACCAAATACAATTTACCTATTCGTCAAAATCTGGCTAATACCAGCACCTATGCCAATTTATTCAATCCCATTGCGGTAAGCCTAAAACAGTTTGCAGAACAGGCTAACTTCCAGTTGCATCTCACCACTACTGATGAGCAAATGCAAGAGGTCACAACGAGCGTAACCCTAAAAGATTTATTGCCCCATACCCATCCGGATATTATGGCGCAATTTAATGATTCTTTATTTGTTTGGGCAAGAATCATTAAGCCAGATGAATTGACCCGTTTAATTAATAGCATTATCGATACCCATTACGCACCTTATGTGGAGACTCTTTCTCGCCGAGGCCGGGCCGGTCCAGTAAAAGCCTATTTAGAAGCGAGCAAGGGCGAACGGGGGGATAACCGACTCGCCTACATTCTTAGTTCAGGCAATCCGGTGGGAGCGCTTAACACCTTATTAATTGAGCATTTGGCGCCACAAGTCTTATTAACCCACTCGATCCCAAGTATTGATAAAGCAATTAAAGCGGGTACTTTTCATACCGATATTCAGACAATTACCCGTGAGGCGGTGCAATTTGCTGTGTCAGATTCGCGTTTCATGCATCTAAACCACCAAGCCGGCAAGGAATTATTCTATAAAACTTTATTTGATTGGGTAGATAGTATTAAACCATCTGAGTTTACTGGCTTAATAGATTCAGCCCTTAGTGAATATGAAGCGGGTTTGTCATGGTTTAGTACTTCGCGAAGAGAGGAAGTCAAAGGCTATTGCAAAGCCTATGGTCAGGCTAAAGCCCTAGGAATGACCTTTATTAATGGTAGGGTCACCTCAACCTTAAATGAAACTTTATTTCATAAGATAGTTAATGCGATTAAAACCGATATAAAAAGAGATAAGGGCAAACACACCCACGAGGGCTATAAGTTAATTGCGCAGTATTCTATTGACCAGCATAAGGAGGAATATTTAAAAGAAATTCAAGTCTGCTCTGTTGAAGCAACGCATAGAAAACCGGCTTCCCAAAAAAGCTCAGTCCTAACAATGTGAGAGATTGATGTCAATTTTTAATACTTTAGGTTATGATTTCCGGTTTTAATCTTGAGTATTAATTTTTATGCCTTATGACGTTTTAAAAACGGTTCCGCAATACTTACTGCCTAAAAAAGGCTTAACGACTTTAGCGGGTTGTCTTGCCGAAGTAAGAATCCCTCGGATCAAAGATCATTTGATTGGCCGGTTTATAGAAAAATACCAAGTCAATATGTCAGAGGCCTTAATTGAAGACCCCCATGCTTATGCGTGTTTTAATGATTTTTTTATTCGTCGTTTAAAACCGGAATGTCGTCCTTTAGCAAAAGCAGATATTATCTCGCCGGTGGATGGCCGTGTTAGTGAGTTAGGGCCTATAGTAACCGGGCAATTAATCCAGGCGAAAGGCAAACACTATTCGGTGCAAGAGCTGCTCAATTGTGATGATGCAATCGCGCAGCAATTTTCCCAAGGACAATTTGCAACGCTTTACTTATCGCCAAAGGATTACCATCGGGTGCACATGCCGATGGATGCACGCTTAATTTCGATGAACTATATCCCCGGCGCTTTATTCTCTGTTCAACCTACCACTGCCCGAGTAGTACCCAAATTATTTGCGCGGAATGAGCGCCTCGCCGTTTTTTTTGAAACCGCAATAGGCCCTATGGCTATGGTCATGGTAGGCGCAACGATTGTCGGCTCTATTGGTACGAGCTGGCATGGTGATATTAAACGCGTTAAGAAAAAGGTAAGTTTTAATTATACCCAAGATAGCAGTATGAAAGAGTTCACCCAGGGTGATGAGATGGGGTTCTTTAAGTTAGGCTCCACAGTGGTATTGGTATTTGCCCAAGGGCAAAAAATGCACTGGGATGCCGCATTAACAGCAGGCTCGCCGCTACATTTCGGCCAAGCAATAGGACATTTTTGCTAAGTTTGGTTGGGGTATTTTTCCTTGTAGTCATTAGGGTTACCAATAAAGCACCAACTCCAATAATCTTGCCACCTCTGCATTTATAGCCATTTTGTAGCAACTGTCTTGAATTTTAATTCAAGACAGTTGCTAGGGTGCTGGAGAAGCATCATATAATTCATTAGCCGATGTAGTCATTATTAAAGTAAAAAGATTTGCAAAAAATCTTGTATATAGGTGAGGCTCATCATGAGCTAATAGGTAATAGCCGAGATTGTATTGCTTCGCACTTCTTCCAAAGCCCCTTTAAGCAAGGTGATGCGAATCGATAAACTTAAGTCGGCCAAAGCGATGTGTGCTCGTGATAGCTATAAGGTAGGGGTCGAATAATTAAATCGCTCAATGCTACCGAGAAGAGGACTTGAACCTCCACGGGGTTGCCCCCACTAGCACCTGAAGCTAGCGTGTCTACCAATTTCACCACCTCGGCATAGCCTAAAGGTACGAAAATAATGACTTACTGTCAATTGTTCTTCGTGCGTATTGCTAATGATTTGAGTATAGCTTTGCAATGCGAATAATTTTGTCTTTTATCATTTCCTTAACTTTTTGCTCCAGTGCTGATAATCCTGACTATACTTTTTAAAAGGAAGGTAGCCTCTTTGCCTAAGACGTAGTCAAAATAAAAATTGAACAAGGGACGTGCTATGACTTATGAAAAGAAATCCTATATGCCAGTGAACCAAGAATACATCAAGCCTTTGCTGGTCACTTCTAGTGGTGGTGGAGGGCATATCACAGCAATTATGGGCCTGCATGGTTTTTTAACGCAAAAGTTCACTGGGGTTAAATTGCCCAGCTATGAGCCGGTTTTATTTAAAGATAAACCAGAGTCAAGCTTAAGGGATCAAGTCCAATTAGGTATTAGTATGCTCCATGCACCGGTCATTGGCTCACCTATTCAGTCTCTGCTATCGTACACCACCTTTCCTAACTTACCGGATAAACGCAGTCTTGAGCGTGAAATCGCTGCTTTATCCCAGAAAGAAGAAGCTAAGAAGCGGCCTTATATAGATATGTTATTAGATGTGTACCCGGCAGGTTATGAATATGCTGCTATATGGAATATATTTCAACGCAATGATGTCACCTCGGAGCTTAAAAAATTAATAGCCTTGCAAGAGCGCTCTGATCAAGAGAACGAAAGGGCGGTTGAACGTTATTTCCTAAACCTATTAACGGAAGCTGCTAAGGCTCATGAAGCTTATACCGAGATTATTAGCACCCAAGCCATGGGCTTACCCGGCTTATGTAATGCGGTGTTAGCCTATAACCATTGGGTGGAAGCAAGACCTCATCTTAAGGCGCCTAAGGTATTTATCCAACAATACATGACGGATTTACCTACTAAGGGCGCGGTGCATTTTTTCAATGCTTTAGCGAGCCTTAAGCAAGAACAGCAAGCGCAAATGCTCTTATATGCCCTAGGGATGGAGGAAGACATCATTCAACATTTTTTCCCTCAAGGTGCGTTTTTTAAAGCAATTTTCGATATTCCGGTTAACGATAATCCGATGGTAAGACCAGGATTAAAAACGGTCAATGCTGATCATAGCAGCCATTTTCACCAACCGATTATGCTCACCTTAAGTGGTGAGCCGCAGGCCTATTTAGTGGAAGCCAATGAGTTAGTTGCCTCTATTTTGCTCGGTTCCCAAATAGGGAAGGATTCTATTGCCTACGCCGAGATACTGCTTAAAAATGCTGTGGATAGAGTGTTTGTTTTTGGCGGGCAAAGTCCCATGATTCAGGCCGAAATAGCAGCGATTTTAAAGGTCTCTCCTCAGTATAAAGAGAAAATAATTCCTTTAAATTATCAAGGCGACACAGAACTTGCAGCCTTAATGAGTCGTAGTAATTTTATTATTATTCGTGGAGGTGGTTTGTGTGTGATGGAGCAGTTAGCCATGAAGCATAGTCCGGAGCAAACAGTATTAGTCCATCATAGTCATGGCGCTGACGGTGAGTTAACCTCCGGCATTAGCTGGGAGGACGATAATGTAGATAATTTGATTACGGATTTACAAAGAAGGGGTGTTCATGCTTTAAAAACTACTCCGGCTCGCGCGGGAATAGACATAGCGCAAGCACGGTTAATTGCAGCACTTAAATGCTATGGATTAAACAAATTAAACGCTATTCAAATTAGTGAGGCTATTGACCGTCTGCAGCAATTACCTGAGGCGCAGTTGACCTTCTATGTTGCAGCATTAAAAAATGGGAACGATCCATTTCAATCCTTTCCTCAAGATTTGCTCAATTATTTGGCGGGGGTTAATAGTTAGCTCCAAGCTCGGGTGGGCAAAGGGTTCCGGGGGTGATGCTTTTTGCAACAGGGTCAAGATTATGATAAAAGATCACTACTTTTAATCACCTCCATTTCACTATGCGCTTAGTTCTAGATGTAACGCGTTTAATGCGACGTCTTCTTAAAAAATGCGCTTTAACCGGACTAGACAGAGTAACGCAGGCCTACGTAGAACAGTATTCCTCTTCAGCCCAAGCTTTAGTACGCTGGTCGGGGATGAGCTATATTTTGCCTAAGGCTGAATCGCAAGCCTTATTTCAATGGATCTTGCAACCTGATTCAAGATTAAGTGTATTGTTTTTGTTAGTTAAGGGGCGGCTAAAAAAAGAGACGTTCCGGTCTTTCAAGCAAGGCTTTCTTTTGAACACCGGCCACATTAAGTTAAATGCCGCGAATTATGACCAGTTAATACGAAAGCATCAGCTTAAACCCATTTATTTTATCCATGATTTAATTCCAATCAATTATCCTGAGTACTGTGAACCGGGGGAAGACCAACGCCATAGGGTAAAAATGAACTATGCCTTAGCCACGGCCACAGGTATCATTACCAACTCTATGGCCACCTTAGAGGAGCTACGGCGTTATGCTACTCAAATCCAACAGAAAATGCCGCAAGCTACGGCTGCTTTATTAGGTTCCTCTGTTGCTAACCAGGCCTTAGGGCGAAGACCTTTAAACAAACCTTATTATGTCATTTTAGGCACTTTAGAGGCGCGTAAAAATCATTTATTGTTACTGCACATCTGGAGAAAGTTGCAGCAGCGCTTAGGTGTCAGAGCCCCACATCTCTTCGTAATCGGCCAAAGGGGATGGGAATGCGAGCAAGTAGTGGATATGTTGGATCGTTGCCCAGCATTGAAAGAGGTGGTAACTGAAGTGCCCTATTGTTTAGATGCAGAATTAAGTCATTACTTAACTCATAGCCAAGCTTTGTTATTTCCCTCCTTTACCGAAGGCTATGGTTTGCCTTTAATTGAAGCTTTGTCTTTAGGGGTCCCGGTGTTGGCCAGTGATTTAGCCGTATTTCGGGAAATAGCCTGTGACATCCCTGAATATCTCGATCCACTCGATGCCGTGAGCTGGGAATCTTTAATATTAGCTTATGCTCATCCTGAAAGTAGAGAGCGTACCGCGCAATTAAATCGGCTTAGTAGATTTAAACCCCCAACTTGGCCGGAACATTTTGCGCAAGTAAATCTTTTTCTAAGCAAAC
This sequence comes from Legionella sp. km772, assembly GCF_003989735.1. Taxonomy (GTDB): domain Bacteria; phylum Pseudomonadota; class Gammaproteobacteria; order Legionellales; family Legionellaceae; genus Legionella. The sequence goes on from NZ_RZGQ01000045.1 coordinate 12,225, forward strand.
TCTCCGGGGCTAATGAGAGCTCTACATTCAAATAAAGGCTGGCATTTTAAAAAATGCCTTGCGGCTCATTTTTTTAGCACAGTAACGCTCTATGCAATTAAAAAGCAACTAACCATTTATAGGTTGGGTTGCTTGTTTGACGATTATTAGGATTACCCGCGGTATAATGTTGACCTAACAAACGACTGGTATTGGCATCAAACTTGTTGCCTTGGATATGCGTTTGTAGACATTGGGCCACACCATAATTGGAGTGATTAGGGCAAAAGGCCTGTACAAAACTGTAATATTGATTAAGGGTACTATTGTAGGCCGTTTTTCCCAGGAAATTGAAACTTACATAATCTTTTAGAAACCACGGGCTAGTATTGTCCTTCCTATTTACAGCCAAAGTTTTGAATGAGGCCGCATTGCTATGGTCGGTTCCTAAACCCGCAGAATAAATGATGGGGATGACGAAACTTTGACCTGAGTTGGTTATTTTAAAGGCGTGGAGCTCATCAAAATGGGTATGCGCAGCAAGCATCCCGACAACCACCTCCGGGTACGCTTTGAGGATGTTTTTCAAAGAGGTTAAATAAGCGTTTTCCCACTGTTGAGGGGGGACATGCATGGCTAAAATGATGTTTTCATGTCTTGCTCTACTGGCTTTAATCTCATTATATAACCAGGTCAACTCCTCTTTGTCGCCCTCTCTGGAAGGAGAGAAACCCGGACGTGAGACGAATAAAACGCTATTTAAAGATAATAACTTAAGGTGATCACCTAGGGAGGCGCTGTAATAACCTTTATCGGTATTTTCTTGGTTTATACAGGGCGGCTCATTAACGGAGCATTTATTTCCTGTAGAAAGAAAACCATTACTTCCTCCATTGATAGAGGCAAATAAATTATAAGCAGACTTATCCCCATTGCGAAAAGCGCCATAATCGCGTAGAGGAGAATCATTATTACCAAATACATAAAATAAGGGGTTGGGGCTTAATTTTTCATAGTATTTTTCCAATACCAGGCTCATATCTGCAGTAGTCAATTTTTTGCGAAAAGCATTGTGGGCTGATAAATCACCCAATAAAATAGCAGCTTGAAACTGCTCGGAATGAGAGTCCATATAAGCACCCACTTTTGCAATTAGTGTTTCATAGCTGTTTTTATCTAGCTCTTGCGAAACTCCTTTAGCGGGGTTAATGCTGGTGCTTTGTTTAAGGCTTATGTCTACATGGGGATCAGAAATTATCACCAAGCCAAGCTCATTAGGATTCGCTGCCTGCGCTAAAGAAAAAGCAAACAGGAATCCTGCAAAGATAATAGAATTTAAGTGTGTTTTTGCATAAGCCATTAAGCTAACCTCGATAAAATAAAAGGCCATCATAGCAAGTTTACCGTGGGTAAAGTTGTATATTTGCACACTATTTATTATTTATTTACAATCGGCTGTTTTTTTAATTAAAATAAGGGGCTTGTTCGGGGACTTTACACCTTTATGCATTGAGGGAAGTAGTAACTAATTAAGAGATAATTTGTTTTTATTTTGGAGGGTAATTGATGAACATTAAATCCGCAATTTTTTTAGTTTTAGTATTAATTGATTTTAAGCTGTATGCCAATTCGGTTAAAGAGCAAGCCCAATATTGCCATGATGCGGGTGGCATCGTCGAAACAATGACCGCAGAATTTTTAACGCCTGCGGGCTATGTGCAAGGGCAATCTAAACGCTTTTGTAATTTTTCAGTGGACAATGGTTTTATTGCGATTGGTCTAGAAAGTTTTGCTGCGGAAGAACCTAGTATTGCGGCCACCTTCATGAAAAAAATGCGTCCTATAAAAGATGATTCGCCCCTCTGGAAAGGTCAATTTAGCAATCCAGCTCATAATGTATGTAAAAACCTTGGCGGTGCCGGTATTGCGTTTATTACCAGCGGTGGCTTTGCTAATTCTTTAGGGCAAACCGATATTTGCGTCTTCGGTGATGGCTCTATGGTTAGCGGTTGGTCGTTGATTTATATGGCTAATCATCGAGAAGGTTATGATGCAGTTAAAGAACAAGTACGTGCCCCTGCAATGGATATCCCTCTACCCTAAAAGGCAGGTAGCATCAATGAATAGGGCTAACACTATTGGCTAGCCCTGTTTGAGGTAGACTCTCGAGTTTACTGCCCGCGCTAGCCTAATCGGAAATTAGTCGCTGTGGCATTTTCAACTTCCGGTTGTATACAGGCGGATAGCCATGTCGCTCCTAGACGCGAAATAAAGGCAAGGCCTTCAACGAGTGCGTTAATTGGTGCCATCACTGCTAAGCTAAGCGCTAGAGAGGCATGAATGCTGCAATCACGGACATTTTCTAAGGCATGGCGGGGTTTGCAGATCACTAAATTGCTAAGACCATTGATGGCGGCACTAATCGCATGCGCTGCTTGATAAAGAGAGCTAAAGCCTGAACTCACACCACTGGCTACGGGCGCTGCTAATTGTCCTAAACACTGGAGAGCATCTTGGTAGGGGGTGAAAAAACGCGACCCTTTAAAGTAGGAGGATGAGGGCAGTAAAGTTTTATATTGTTCACTTTCTTGAGCGCTTCTCGCGGAAAAACTCAATGGCGATAAATCAGCAATAGGCTCCTCACCACTAAACCATGATGCAATAGTTCGAGTGAGCAATTCAAGTGATGATGTTAGGGCATTAATAGGAGCCATTACCGCAAGGCCAATAGTTAATAGTGAATGAAACCCTGCATCCCTAACTGCATCAACGGTATAGCCTGGCTTTAAAATGAGCAGATTACCTAGAGCCCGCATTGTTGCCCATACTGCTCTCATGGCATAAACACAGGCGCTTAGTCCATTAACTATGGGTACATAAGCAATAGTTGCTATTCCATAATAAAATTCACCCTGATTTGAATAAGGCCTAGTAAAGCGCTTTGCTGCAAGATAGTGGTTATCAGGTAATAACCCATTGTCGCTTAAGGTTTTTAATTCTTCATTGTAGTTGGTCATGTGGCCCTCGTCATTGCTCGGAAAAGAGGAGCCATTATAACAAAACACTTGCAATGTTCAACATTGATTCAGTTTGTCATGGTGTTGATCTTAGTTGGCTTAGGAGCGAGTTAATGTTACTGGAGAGCTATTCTAAATATGAGATTTTGCTGACAGTAAAGTTGCTCTTTGCAGTGCCAACTCGTAAGCTTACTTTATCTCCTACCCTAGCTTTTAATAAGGTTTTTGCTAAGGGCGAAATCCAGCTTATTTTTCCTAAGCTAAGATCGGCTTCATCGATTCCAACAATTTTAACTGTATGTGTTTCCCCCTCTTCATTGAGGTATTGCACCGTGGCACCAAAAAATACTTGGTTAAGTCCTTGCTGAAGTTTAGGATCGACGATTTTAGCGCTTTCCAAGCGTTTAGTAAGATAGCGAATGCGGCGATCAATTTCCCGCAACCGCTTTTTTCCATAAATATAATCGCCATTTTCTGAACGATCGCCATTACTCGCAGCCCAGCTTACTACTTTAACAATTTCAGGGCGGTCGTTGCTTACTAAATTTCTTAATTCGGTTTGCAGCATGGCAAAACCTAAAGGGGTCATATAGTTTAAATGCTTTGTTACTATTGGTTCAGGACGCTCCGGTTCAATATAATTATCGTCTTCCTTTGTAAACGCTTTGCTCATGGAAACTCCTGTTATAAAAGGGCTATGTTCTGTACCTTATTTGACAACTAAAAGAACCTATAGACGGAGCTTAGCTATTTTGCAATGTATTTAGCATAAGGAAAACCAGCTTTTAGGATACGCTCCCGAACCCCTTGCCATTCAATCGTCGCAGGAGGTAGTTCTATAGCGATACACATGGCTGATGATGCATCTGCCCTACGTAAATTATAGTATAAATCATAAGCTGCTCTACTGGGACGTTCATCTAGGCGGTAAAATAATTGGGAACTGACGCTAGCGGGTTTTTCTTGTGCGATAACAAAAACATCCCCGGCTCTTTTTTGGCAGAAGTCATCGAGCATGTTTAGATCGTCAAAATAATATAAGGTTTTCTGTGGTTGATAGTGACTCGCTAATTTGCCAGGAACCCTTAGGTCGTTTTCATTTTCTACTGCAGAGGTACTGATCACTTTATTAATGGTGTGCTCATTGATAAGGCCATGGCGGAGAACTTGATAACTTCCATAGTGCGTTGCATCAATAATGGTCGATTCAATACCTACACTGCAACGGCCCCCATCTAAAATTAATAAGCTATTTTTATCGGGAAAAGATTGCTTTACATGTTGGGCTGTAGTGGGACTAATCTTACCAAAAGGATTAGCTGAAGGTGCAACCAGTGGTACGCCGGTTTTGTTTAGGACCTTTTGCGCAATATTATGAGCGGGACAGCGGATAGCGACAGTTGCCTGACCACCAGTGACCAGAGGATTTATTTGGTCTTTCTTAGCTTTTAATACCAGAGTTAGAGGGCCTGGCCAAAATAAATCGATTAATTTTTGAGCATAGTCAGGAATTTCCTCAACATATTCGCCTAAATCCCAACCATCGCCTACATGGACAATTAATGGATGACTCAAGGGCCTGTTTTTCATAGCAAAGACTTCTTTAATTGCTGTTGGTTTATTGATCATTGCTGCCAAGCCATAAACGGTTTCAGTCGGTATCGCGACCGGTTTGCCAGCCTGTAATTCTAAAATGGCTTGCTCAATACTGGTAATGATTAGGGGCATAAGGGGCTCTAAATGATGATAAAAACTGTAATAGGCTGAATCAGGTTAAAAATAAGACATTATTTTCACATAATTCAGCCTTTTTAGGAACTAGTTCACAATAAAAAGTGCATAATTCACCACTTAACTGAGGTATTCATGATATCGAGGAACCCACATCGTTTCTTCTATGACTTTATCAATTTCGTTTTCATCCATTTTTTTAACATGCCCCTCTGCAATGGCCTGGACAATTACCGCTTTGGCGATATGCTTGCTTACCTCTCGTATTGACGATAATTCAGGTAGTAATCGTCCTTCACCGGTTTTTACCGCAGGTGCTAAATCACTTAAAGCCAAAGCTGCTGCCATCATCATTTTATTGCTTACTCTTGTCGCTTGTCCTGCTACTACCCCTAAGCCTACGCCTGGAAAAATATAGGAGTTATTGCATTGGGCGATACTGATTTGGCTGCCATTGATTGTAACTGGTTCAAAAGGGCTGCCGGCGGCAATCAAGGCATTCCCGGCGCTCCATTTTAAAAGATCTTCGGGTACGGCTTCTGCTCGGGAAGTCGGATTAGATAAAGGAAAAATGATTGGTCTTGCACAATATGAGGACATAGCTTTTACTATTTGCTCGGTAAATTGCTTGGGTTGGCCTGAGACACCTAATAAAATAGTGGGGTTAGCATTGGTAATTACGTCTAATAAGCTAATGTTATTCGGATCATTTAGATGCCAATTTTTTAAGCCTTCATGAGCTTGCACCAGTCCTTTTTGGAAGGGTAAAAGTGAGGTCATTCCGTCATGAATTAAGCCATTACGATCAACTAAATAAAACCTGGTACGCGCTTCTGCTTCACTTAAACCTTGCGCTATCATCGCTTGCACCAGCTGTTCACTTATCCCGCAACCCGCAGAGCCTGCGCCGAGCACGGCAATACGCTGCTCTTTTAAAGGTACTTTTGCTACTTTAGTGGCGGCAATAATCGCCGCCACAGCGACTGCCGCAGTTCCTTGAATATCGTCATTAAAGGTACATAATTGATCTTTATAGCGATCTAAAAGGGGATAAGCATTTTGTTGGGCGAAATCTTCAAATTGTAACAAGGTAGTAGGCATATGTTTTTTTATTGATTGTACAAATTGTTCAACAAAATCATCGTACTCCTTCCCCGTAATGCGTTCATGTCGCCAGCCTATGTATTCTGGATCATTAAGCCGTTCATGATTATTTGTCCCTACATCTAAAATAATCGGTAAGGTTTGTTCTGGGTGAATGCCGCCGCAGCCCGTATACAGAGATAATTTACCAATTGGGATCCCAAGACCACCTGCTCCTTGATCACCTAATCCTAGAATGCGCTCGCCATCAGTAACTACGATAACGCTGATTTTTCGGTGCTGAGCAATCCAAGCAATTGCATCATCCATGGTGTCGCGTTCGGGATAACTTAAGAATAGCCCCCGGGGTTGTCGATAAATATGGGAGAACATTTGGCAAGCTTCGCCGACCACCGGGGTATAGATAATCGGCATAATGTCTTGTAAATTATCTAAAATGAACCGATAAAATAAAACTTCATTAGTGTCTTGTAAGGCTCTTAAGTAAATATGTTTTTCTAAGGGAGTGGTTTTGGCGCTGTAGGCATCTTTACAGCGTATTACTTGTTCTTCTAAGGTTTCAGTAACATTCGGGAGTAAACCGTGTAAATGAAATTCATCTTTTTCTTGCCTAGTAAAGGCAGTACTTTTGTTCAGGAGCGGATCTCTTAATAAGTCTCTTCCTCTTTTGCTCACCTTAATTGCCATGCTAAAACTCCCTTTTAATTGATTTATATAAAAAAAAGTTTAGCTCATGCTGGGTATTTTTGCCTTTTAATTCTTAGCAACCTACAATAAATAACTCATGTTACGCACATAAACTTGTAGTTTGACTAAAAAGCATTAGAATTCCGCCCTTAATTTTAGGGAGGGAATTAAATGGATATGCTTGATCTTTATAGTGATTATTTGATTTTC
>NZ_RZGQ01000046.1 GCF_003989735.1 Legionella sp. km772
GGAAAATCAAATAATCACTATAAAGATCAAGCATATCCATTTAATTCCCTCCCTAAAATTAAGGGCGGAATTCTAATGCTTTTTAGTCAAACTACAAGTTTATGTGCGTAACATGAGTTAAAGGGTCTATCTTGCTGGGTTGTTGAAACAATTGCTATGGTTCCGGTGGAAAATTCTGGAGTCTCTGGATTTATACCAGGCTGAACCCGTGTTTGTGGTGCGGTAGTTGATATGGCATTTAAATACGACATTAAACGGTATCCTCCCTCAATACTAAAACTTGAAATTTGTTTGCTTTTAATTTCATAGGCAAGTCCGAGTCTTCCATCGAATCCAGGGACAATTTGAGTTTTATTTGGGGTTATTATCTGTTGTCTACTTAAGCCTATTCCAGTTTGCTGTAAGCGTTTTGAGGTGGCTTTAAAATTTTCTTGTACACTCACCGTTCCAACATTTAAGGAGCTAGAGGCTGCTCCAACTAAACTTAAGCCTTTAAAGAGGGATAATTGAATGCCCACCCCCAAGTCTGGGCCAGCTCCTATAAATTGCGAGATAGATTGGATGTTAAAGTTAAAACTAGGATCCGGTGGAAGAGGATAGCTGTAGGGCGTGGGATATGAACCCACTAGATCGCTAAAAGTAGTTGCAATAGTTTGCTTTACATACAAAAAATTAATTCCACCGGAAATTTTCGCACTTAACCATTCTTCAGAGGTAGAAAAAATTTTTTCTAAGTTAATAGACACATTATCGAAATTATTTTTAAGCTCAGCATCTACACGTCGAACCCCAAAGACAGGCGGACTCATTTCAAATGGTGGACCGACAAAGGCTAAATGACTTTCATCTAGAATTTGATTCCCTTGCCCAGCCGATGAATCTTTTGAGTCTAAGTGGATCCAATCAATGTTCGTATTTAGCGAGTTTTTCTGTAGTTGAAACTCAAACCCAATTCATAAGCAGAGCTATAGGACGGGTTAAACGCTTGTGCAGCCCAATTTTGGAAATAAGGTTGAGTTCCTGATACAGCATAAGCATAAGTATAATTATTACTCATTGGTTTTAAATTTAACCAAGCAAATTGCAATTCAAGATGGCGATTTTTGATCCATTGCATAAGCAGTAGCTATATTTAATAGCGCAACTGCAAGCATAGTTTTTTTAAACAACATAGTCTTTCTCATTTAGGTTAATAGTTAAAGAATAAGTAAACCCGATGGGTTATTGAAACCAAGATTATTGACGTTGACACAGTTGCTTAAGCTTCCATTTGTCATATTCACATCACAACTCGCAATTGTTTTTAATCCTGACGGAATAAAGGCTTTTGCAGCACTTGTTGCGATTGCTAAATTGCCAAAACCAGTGAAATAACCACCAGTCACGGTGCAATTATTAAAAGTCGTCGCATTAACAACCTTACACAGGACCACATTGTTGCTGCCATGGTTAGTAAAATAGGCATAATTAACCCCGTTTAACGTAGCAAACATAAGGCCTTCAGGCTCATTTAACAGATTAGAGGTACCAGCGATAACGCCTTCCCCGGTAGCCATCGTACACAGTGGATTGCCGATGGTACAGTAGGTGGTCTGTAGGTCTTGGCTATTAAAGTTAGTAATATAAATTGTGCCATTTATAAGCGCTAAATCGGAGGGTACAGAAAAGCTGGCATCACCTTGAGTAAAAGAACAATTACTTAAAAGAGAGCCATTTACACTACAGGTTGTTACACCCTGATGGAAGGACTCAGGTCCTGAGCTTGATATGTAGGCGGTCGAATTTTGAATAGCAATCCCATCAGGCGCATAAATAGGTTGTCCAACCGCTGCCGCTTTACAGGAGGAGAGCTCACCGGATGAATTAAGCAAGAGCTCATGCTTCCACCAATATTAGCAATAAAAAGAACGTTATCACTAACCGCTAACGCTTCAGGTTGGTTAAAGCTATTACCCAAAGCAGAGATGAGGCAATTACTCAGTTGCTTTCCCTTTAAATAGCAAAGAGAAATACTATTACCATTCCAGTTACTTACGTACAATTTTCTATCGGGTGTGGGCGCCGCGGGAGCAGGATTTAAGGATAAAATCATCGATGGTTCCGGCTGCGAACATAAAAAATTATCTGGCTCGTTGCTCTTATACTTTGTTTTGCAAACGATTGGTCCACCGGTAAATTTTTTCTTAATAGCATCCCCTTGAACTAAATAAGTAAGTTTGCAGGATTGACCTTGAGCTAGAGTAAAATACTTAGCGCAAGTGTTATTGTTGGTCACTTGTACCACATAAGGGATGGGCTTAACGGTTAATCGACGGGTAATTGCAGTGTTATTCGTGACTGTATATTGAATGAAGGTCATTCTATTTGCGGGCACTGTAACTGAGGGGGGTGTGTTGGCAACTAGACTAAATAACGCCTCGGTTGAGGCATAGCAGGGGATATAATCCAAAATACAAAGGAGAATTAAAAATAAATATTTTTTCATGGAATTATCTCTTATATAAGATAGCTAAGATTAAATTCAACACCGTGAGTGTAAAGCGAATTCAAATGTAATCCTTGATTTAAATTTTGTCCTAGTGCACGACCAAGCGAGTTGTCTCCCCAAGAGACAAATTGATAACCTAAACCAAAGCTTAAATTCTGATTGTAGGTATGTTGAAAACCAGCTCCTAAGGTGTAGGTAAAAGAGGTGTGGTTCTTGGCTGGAAATAGAGGCATTGGAGGATAGGCTTGGAAAATTAAAGGCGTTGCTTCAAAGCTATAAGCGCGATTAAAGCCTACACCGACACTACCGCTAAAATAATAGTAATAGGGCGGTCAGCTATTCGAATTATTCTGGTGTTTGAACGGCCGAAAAATGGTAGGCCTATTTTTCGCAAAGCCCTCCAAATAGATGGGAGACAAATCACTGGTAACTCTCTTAAAGTTCAAAATCCAAGTTTGCCAGCAATTTTTCTAACCGGTCAATCTTAATAGGTTTTGTAATATGGAAATCAAATCCGGCCTCTTTGGCTTGTTGTTTATCTTGCTCTTGCCCCCAGCCAGTAAGAGCAACAATTGTGATTTTTTCTCCCCAGCTTTGTTTCCTGATTTCTTTGGCTACCTCATAGCCATTAAGTTGGGGCATGCCAATATCCATCAGAATTAAATCGGGATGAAATGTTCTGGCGGCATTAATTGCCTCTACACCATTACAGGCGGTTTGGGTGTTATGGCCCATGACGCTTAACAACATCTCTAAGCTCCTGACAATATCAATATTATCGTCTACTACGAGTATCCGTCTTATATTGGTAAAACTCCGGAACTTTCGGTTTAATTCTCCTGAATATACATTTGATACTATGATCGGTAAACGAACTACAAATTCGCTGCCTAAACTCTCACCTTTACTCTTAGCCGTAACTGTTCCACCATGTAATTCCACTAATTGCTTTACTAAAGATAAACCAATTCCTAAACCTCCTTGGGCTCGTTCTAATCCTCTATTTACTTGGGTGAACTTATCAAAAATATTTGAGAGCATGGATTGGGGAATGCCAATGCCATCATCCAACACTGAGACGACTACTTGCTCTTTTTGCAGTTTAGCGGTCAAGTGAATGAAACCGCCGGGTCCGGTGTATTTTGCGGCATTATTTAAAAGATTAGCAAATACTTGAGCCAGGCGGGTTAAATCAGCATTTAAATAAATTGGAATAGGGGGTAAATCCACTTGCAGATGATGGTTTGCTGCCTCAATTAGGGGGCTACTGCTTTCAATAGCTTGTTGAATGATTTTCGCTAATTCAATCTGTTCAATCCGTAAGTGAATTTTACCGTGACTAATGCGACTAAGATCGAGTAAATCGTTGATAAGCCGATCCATTTGAACAAGTTGTCGTTCAATAATCTCTTGGGATTTTTCTATTAATTGGGGGTTATTGGTCGGGCGCCGTAAAATTTCTAGAGCGTTAAAAATCGGGGCAAGAGGATTACGTAATTCATGTGCGAGCGTCGCTAAGAACTCGTCTTTATGACGTGAGGATTCGAGTAAAGATTGTTCAGCATTTTTACGTAAAGTGACATCGCTAGCTACACCAAACCATTCAACAATTTCTTTGTCTTTATTTAAAATGGGGATTGCACGAGAGTGGGTCCACCCCAAAGATCCATCCACGCGAAATACTCGATGTTCTAATTCAAAAACATCTTTAGACTCAATCGACCGCTGGATTGTTTGTTTAACCAACTCTTGGTCATCTTGATGAATGTATTTGTCCAGCCAGTTTATACTCGGCTTTAACGTATCCATGATAAAATCACGGCCTTCAAGATACCACATTTCAGTCCAATCGGCGCTCATGCGATAAACAATATCTGAAGTTGCCTTAATGAGTGCTCTGAAGCGCTCTTCACTTTCACGGATAGCCTGATTTGACTCCTCACGTAAACGGGCCATCCGTAAGTGAGAGGCGACTGATGCCAGTAAGACCCGGGCGCTGAAGGGTTTTACTAAATATTCATCAGCACCAAAATGCATTCCTTCAATACGACTTTCTTCCCCGGCTCTGGCAGACAACATAATGACAGGAATAGGGGCGGTATGAGTATTAGCACGTAACTCTTTTAATAATCCAAAGCCATCTAAATGAGGCATCATTGCATCAGAAATAATTAAACTAGGGGGGGATTTTTGCACTAGGGCTAACGCTTCTTTTCCATTACATGCTGCATCGACTTGATAAGTAGGTGTTAATAACCGAATTAAATAGTTTCGCATATCGGCATTATCATCGACTAATAAGATACGAGGTCGTTGTTTCTCGTCACTCTCGACAGCAGCAAAAGAACTATTATGAAAAAATTTCAGCTCTGGGACTTTTTCTATTTCGGGTAGCCAATGCAAGGCTTCCTCTATAAATTGTTGCGCTCCCCTACTAGAACTATCGACATTTCTAGAGCCGATTTGGTTCGGGGGAAGATGTGATGCGCCAAGCGGAAGTGTGACGGTTAATGTCGTTCCTTTGCCTACTTTACTTGTGGCCGTAATTGAGCCTTTATGAAGTTTAACGAGCTCATTAACTAGCGCTAACCCAATACCGCTTCCTTCATGTGTTCGTCCTTGTGACTGCTCGACTCGGTGGAATCGCTCAAATAAACGGGGCATTTCTCCTTCGGGTATACCAATTCCAGTATCGCTGATTATTAATTCGACAGTGTGGTCTAACTGGCGCAATGAAAGATGAATGATACCGGCAAAAGTGAATTTAAAGGCATTGGACAGCAAGTTAAAAACAATTTTTTCCCACATATCTTCATCTAAATAAACCGGTTGATTTAAAGGCTCGCACTCTATCACTAAATCCAAACCACCTTTTGTACAAAGCGGGATAAAATTACTAGCTAGATCAGTGGTCAGGGAAGCAATATCCACGGGCGCAAAACAAGCTTGAGCACGGCCGGCTTCAATTTTAGAAAAGTCGAGGAGGGTATTGACTAATCTTTGCAACCGTAAGCCATTTCTATAAATCATTTCAAGAGCTTCACGATGGTTTAATTCGCCAGCTTGATTGAGCATTTCCTCTATTGGGCCGAGCATAAGGGTTAAGGGGGTGCGAAATTCATGACTCACATTAGAGAAGAAAACGGTTTTTGCTCTATTAAGTTCTGCGAGGGCCTCCGCTCGCCGCCGTTCCTCTTCATAGGCCTGGGCATTATTAATTGCAATACTTACTTGCCCAGCTATAAGATCAACAAATCCGCGATAAGCATCATCCAGGGGGCGTCGCGCACTAATGCCAACTACTAGAAATCCAGAAAATTGGGATTGAACGGATTTAGCCAGTGGGACAACAATGGCTTGTGGTGACGGCTCTGGCCAAGGACCTCCTGGTAAGGGGCCAAGATTTGGTGCAAATTCTGATACAATAGTACTATCACCCGATTTAAGGGTTACGACGAAGGGCCACGGCTGCTCAACCTCTGTGAGAGTTAGGCTCTCAGGGCTTAGTGGTGTTCCGGTTTCAATACCGCAGGAAGCTACTAAGGAAACCTTGCTTTCATCATCATTGAGTAAATATAAAAGTGAAAAAGTAACATCCTTCGGATTCTTTTTAAGAATATGGGCCGCAGCTTGGCATGCATCATCCAAGGATTTAGCTTCTTCATTGGTGCGGGCTGCAAGCTCTCTTAAGGTTCTTAATCTCCTCTCTCCTATAGTCCGCTCAGTATCTTCAGTGACCACACATAAAATACCCCCAATATTACCCCTATCATCATAAGCAGGGCTATAAGAGAAAGTATGATAGGTCTCCTCAGGAAAGCCATTTCGTTCTAAAAAAAGCAATAAACCTTCGTCCCAGGTAGAAATACCCGTAGTAAGGACGGCTTCAGCTCTCGGACCCACTTCATCCCAAATCTCAGACCAAACCTCCCGGAAGGAGCGTCCCAAAGCCCAAGGGTGTTTTGGTCCAAGTGTCATATGAGCGTAAGCATCATTATAAAACATGGTAAGTTCTTTTCCCCAAGCCAGCCACATTGGATAGCGACTAGAGAGGATAGTTCTTACCATGGTAATTAAGCTTTGAGGCCAGGTATGAATGGGGCCTACTGGCGTGGTGGACCAGTCAAATGAGCAAGTCAGTCTACCTAGTTCGCTAGTATTTGCGCTGGAAATAAATGAATTATGCGAGTGTTGTAAGTTCTGATCAGCGTTTTGCGCAGTTTGACTCCTGTCAACAGCTATTAAATCGTTCATGATGTAACTCCAACCTAGGATTCTGAAATTTAATCACTTTTGTGAGTAAATTGCATTAAATTTTGTAGGCAGCAGGTCATACCTATCTATCATATTGCACAGTTAAGCTTGCTATATTGTCTACGTACCGTGCTTCATGCGCGGTATCCAGACAATCTTGTGTGAGAATAGAGACTAGATTACACGCATAAAGCCTGTAATGCAGACTGTTCGGTGACTAGCTTTAAAATTAGATGCGTTTGCTCTGTTGTAGGCAGAAATACGCGAGCTTATTAAGATTTATTTATTAGTTCAAATTTTATTATTTTTTTATTCCAGTGCTCTATTCTTCCTACGTTGTGCATCCCGCATTTTATTAATACCTTTTGCGAAGAAATATTTTCAGGATGCACTAAAGCGATTAACTTTGGCAGCTTAAGATTTTGAAAAGCAAATTGAATAAGAGAGGCTGTAATTTCTGTGGCAAATCCCATACCCCAATAGTGCGGTAACAAAGCATAAGCCACTTCGACCTCTAATTGATGGGCATCATAATTAAAATAAATTAACCCCGCTCGTCCAATAAATTCATCGGACTTTCGGCAATAAAGGGAGCCAAGGCTAAAATGATGTTTTTGAAAGTGGTTAATGGCTTTTTCTAATCCAATCCTAACCTCATTTTCATTTCGGACCCCATTACCTATAAAATTCATCACCTCCGCATTTGATTGGAGGATATATAAATTCTTAAAGTCATGGAGAGAGGGAGCGGCAATAATAAGTCTTTTTGTGGTTAAGAAAGGCTTCATGGAGCTCTCATTTATGCAGCGTAAAGAGTTCAGTAGTATACATTGCAGTTACTTATTTTAAATAGGTTTTAGTAGGTGAGGTAAATAGATGATGAACACAAAATTAGAACCGAGAGTTAATGTCATGCGGTGAACTCCGCATGACTCCTAAAATTAGCAAATTGGACCAGGACCACGATCAAAATCATTATCTCTGTTAAGCCATCTTGCGGCTTCGGCTGCACAAGAACCGAGAAAACGATAACGGTTTACGGTCGGAGATGGAGTTTTGCTTTCATCCTTTTTCTCTGTTGCTTGAGCCGCTTGTGTATCAGCTTGCTTTGCAGTTTCAGGAGTAGAAGGAACATTTAATTCTTTAGTCATTTTTTTTTCTAGTTGAGTAAAAGAGCGCGAAGGTTAACAAAGAATTCTTAAGGAAATCTTAAGAAGGGTTTAGAGATTTGTATATTTATTAAAATAGGCATTTTACTTCTAAAATGCTTCTCCTTTGCCGGTTTTGTGCTGTCACGATAACGATAGTTTAAATTCCTGCCCCTGTTCTTAACTGAATGTAGAATAGCTCATGACAAAATGGAATAGGGTAAAAAGTTTGCCTTAACTCTCCTATTTTACAATTACATTAAAGGGATAACTAATTCGCTATCAAACTTTTGGAACGCAGAGTAAAGTTGCTGTTGTTGGTGGAGTCAATCATGAATAAGATAAAGGATTTAGAAGCATCACTACCCAATGATTTTGCTGATAAAAAGGCATGGTTATTAGAAAAAGGCCACCTTATTGCAGAGGCTAATTTATCTACAATAAAAGGTAAACCTTTGACGAAACAAGCGCTTTCATTGGTGGTTTTGAACAGTATACCCTTTCTTTCAGGTTTTTTGCGTTCAGTGGATAGTACTGGAGCTGCGTTAAGTAAATTAGCCCAATTAAAAGGTAGCACCATTGCACACTCCACTGCCCAAGGTTTTGGGATTGGAGGGATCGTATTATCAGCGGTGGATTTTATTCGGATCCCTCTGATTTGTGGAGCTTCTTGTTGTCTTGGTCTTGAACCACCCATTACCCCGACAAATTTTGCTCGCTGGCTTTACTCAGGTGTTATTCTTGCTCTAGGAATAACCGCCATGGCCGTTCCAGGAACCGCTCCAATAATTGCACTGGTTTCGGCAGGACTGGGATTAGCTTTAGCTGTTTGTACACTAGGAAAACACTTCTATGATCGGTATCAATATAAAAAGAGCTTGGCATTGACCCAAAGAGAAATTGAAGAAAAAATGGGCCTTCTAGAAGGATTGCAAGCTAAAGCCCAGGAGTTAATCACCTTAGTGAAAGAAGCCACACCTTCTGAGCTTGCGCAATTGGAAACAGAACTACTCAAATTAAATTCTGATTTTAAAAAGGAGGCTAAGCAATTGCAGACCTTAAAAACTGAGGAACTGCAGACCGAACAAAAATTGAAAAAACTTGGTTGGTCTGCAGGTCTAGGTAAAGGGGTTGCAATTGGTTTAGCTTCTATGGCAATGCTAGGTGTTATTCTAACTCCTTTTTTCCCCCCTGTAGGTTTATCTATTATTGCTGCTAGTGCTGCTGCAGGAGGCTTATTTGCTCTTGGCACTGTAGCCGTTACGGTGCTGACTAAAGTTTTTAAATCAAAGCATAAAGCTGAAGATAAAGTCGCCTCATCTTCTATTAATTATGACCCCAATGATACTGTGAGTTTAAAGGCCTCCCTAAACTTAAATTCAATCAACTCTTCAACTTATTGCATAACTAAAGCTCTAGGTGGGAAAGAAAAGCAAGAAAAAAATGTATCGGAAAAACTTAGCTCAATAGACGAGTTAGGTGGGAAGATAGTAAAAAGTTTGCCAACGATGATTTGCACGAATAATTTTCCAGATGAAGAACAAAGCGAATATACTGCTACCAGCCTAGTTAAATGCGGCTAGTTCTCATACTAATGAAACAACTATAGTATAGCCAGTACCTTTCCTGTACTATTAGTCCCGCCTTTTTAATTAATTATCAGGAGCTTATGTGAAACGGATTATTTTTTTTATGTGCTTTATCGCCTCCCAGGCCTTTGCTTTTGTGTTTTCAACTGAAGAAATTCAACGCTTACAAGAAAATTTTTTCGCAAATATTCAATCGTCTGGGGCAATCATTGCCTCGCCCTCGGATAAGAGGCCCAATTATTATTTTGATTGGGTGCGCGATTCTGCTATTGCGATGAATTTGATTGAAACTTGGTATGAAACCAGCTCATCAGCTAAAGAGAAAGACAGTTACCAACATTATTTAAAAACTTATATCGCTTGGACTGAACGCATTCAACAGCAAAGCGATCCGCTCCCAGGCCAAGACATATTAGGAGAACCTAAATTTTATTTAAGCGGTTTACCATTCGAAGCTCCTTGGGGCAGGCCTCAAAATGATGGTCCGGCTTTACGTGCCTTGGTGTTAATACGATTCAGCAATGAATTATTAGTCAATAAGCAAGATATAGCCTATATAAAAACCCATTTATATAATGCCAGTATGGAGCCCAGCAGAATGGGGGTAATCAAAAGGGATTTAGAATATGTGGCTCATCATTGGCAAGAGCCTAATTTTGACCTCTGGGAAGAGGTATATGGCCATCATTTTTTTACAATAATGGCACAACAAAAAGCATTAATCGAAGGGGCCGAATTAGCAAATCGCCTGGATGATAAACCCGCAGCTATCTTCTATAAGAAACAAGCGCATTTGATCCAACAGCGTTTGTATGAACATCTTGATTATGAAAACACGCTTATACAAGCAACGCTTGCGCCTCATCCTGGTCCGCAAAAAACACTGGAGTTAGATAGCTCAGTCATTTTAGCCCTATTAATGCATCCCCACAAAGAGGGAGTATTTTCCCCCGCGGATCCTTTTGTCCAAAATACCATTAAAGCCTTGCATCAACAATTCAATGAGATGTTTCCTATTAACAATAATGCAGCGGATGCAATATTATTTGGACGATATCCCGGAGATAGTTATGATGGGTACAGTACTAATAGCGTAGGAAACCCTTGGTTTATTTTAACTGCCACTATGGCCGAATATTATTATTCCCTGGCCGATTCGTTACTCGCTGATACCCAGAATAAAGGTCAAGCACTTGCTTATGTTCAATTAGGGGATAATTATTTAGAGCTAATTAAGCACTATGCCCCAGACCTCAAGTTGGGAGAGCAAATTAATTTAAATACAGGTGAGCAGCAAGGGGCGGTTTCATTAACCTGGAGTTATGTTTCGGTATTAAGAGCCATTCATTTAAGAGAACAACTTAAGAATAAAAAGGGGCTTGCGATTTGACCTAAATTATTCCCCGTTCCGCGGGGAATAATTTAGCTATCCGGAATTTAAAGAATCCTCGCTAAATGAAGGTGCAAATTAGGAGGCACTTATTAGCGAAGGATTTACTTTAACTTTATTACTTTCGTCCTCTCTTCCTAAATAGCGTAAGGGTTTTCCTGACATGACATAATTTTCGATGTGCTCTAGGCTAATATTTTTAGTCTCGGGCATGTAAAAATAGGTATAAATCAGTCCTAGTAAGCAAACAATGGCATAGAGCGCAAAAGTGTACTCAATGCCTAGCATACTTTGTAAAATAGGAAAGCTAAAAATAACCAGAGTATTAAAGGACCAGTTACTCATTGAGGACATCCCCATGCCGATTCCTCGCACATGCAGTGGGAAAATTTCTGCCATCGCAATATGAGGAATAGGACCTACGCTGATCGCAAATGAAAATATATATACTATTAAACAAGTCACTGATAAATAAGATAAACCCGCTACATGGTTTAAGGAAAAAATGCACAAACAAAGTAAACTTATGGCAGTTCCGGTGAAACCAAGTAGTAAGAGCTTGCGACGGCCTACTTTATCGACATAGAGAATAGCAATGAGGGTAACCAGTAAATTAACCATCCCAATTCCCATTGTCGCTAAGATTTGCCCCGTCGTGCTGCCTAAACCTAGATTTTTAAAAATTTCAGGGGCAAAATAAATAACGACGTTAATGCCGCTAAGTTGTTGTAAACAAAATAAAATCATTCCAAGCATCAGCACCGGTAAAAGCGGCTTTTTAAATAATAATAACCAAGCACCACCTTTGGGCTCATGGGCTAAGGTGGTTTCAATCTCATTGAGCTCTTGTTCAATACCAGGTTTTTTGCGTAACCTGGATAAAGAACGCATGGCTGCATCTCGACGACCTACGCTGCATAACCAGCGAGGTGATTCAGGCATGAATAAAATACCTAGGGTAAAAATTAGCGCGGGAATCGCGCTAGAAGCAAACATTATTCGCCATGCTTGATGTTCTATGAGCAAGTAATTGACACAATAAGAACACACAATACCCACGGTCATGGCCAATTGGTAAATGGCCACTACTGCACCACGGGCTTGATTAGATGCGGTTTCAGCCAAATAGAGGGGTGTTAGAACCGATGCCATACCTATGGCCAAACCTAGAATTAGCCGTGATAAGATTAATACCGTTATTGAATCTGCTAAACCCGCTCCAATTGCCCCTAATAAAAACAAAAAGCCGGAAAAAGATAATAAAGTTCGACGACCGAAACGTTTAGTTTCTTTTAAAGCAATGATCACCCCAATTACCATGGAGCCCACCAAAGCACCAAAAGGAAGGGCAGAAGCCATGACTCCAATATGCATAGCCTGCAAAGAAAAATGATCTTTTACCAGCGCAATCGAACCAGCAATTATTCCTTCATCATAACCAAATAAAAAGCCCGCGATTGATCCTATTATTGCGGCAATCCATGCCATAAATACTCCTTAATTTGTTTGGTTAACATTTATTGTTGAATCGCTAAACATAAATCGGTAATTAAGGACCAATTACCTTCTTGAATTGCTTTTTCTGGGACAATCCATGAACCTCCCACACAGTGAACATTGGGTAAATTTAAATAATTCAGATAATTTCCTGCATTTATTCCGCCCGTAGGACAAAAACGAGCTTCAGGAAAAGGGTTATAAATCGAACGTAGCATCTCGATTCCACCAGCCGCTGCAGCCGGGAAAAACTTAAAATGGCTATACCCTAAATCTAAACCGGTCATCAGTTCTGAAACGGTAGCGATACCCGGTATCAATGGAATAGGGCATTTTGAGGCTTCCGTTAATAGGGTAGTGGTTTGACCCGGGCTAATAGCAAATTTGGCCCCAACCTTTATGGCCTCGGTCAATTGCTTAGTATTCCTAACGGTTCCTACTCCTATTAAGGCCTCTGGAAAGGCCTCGGTAAGCAGGTTAACCGCTTTTAAGGCTACTTCAGAGCGCAAAGTGACCTCAAGTATTTTAATGCCTCCGGCGAAAAGAGCTTCTGCTAAAGGTAGGGCATGATTAATATTATTTAGTACAATTACTGGAATCACTGAGGAGGCATTAAACACCGTCTCTGGATGCAGTTGCCAATTAGGAAATGACATCAAATACTCCTTGTAAGTAGTGTTGTAAGTGAACAGCAGCCCCTAACATTCCTGGTTGTTGATTAGTGACAACATAGGTAGGGATTTGCGCATTAAAATCTTTAAAACGCCCTTTGTCTTCAAATTGGGCTCTGAATTCACTCTGATTAATTAATGTTATAAGCTTTGGTACGATGCCACCGGCTATATAGACACCGCCAAAAGCCCCAAAGGTTAAGGCTAGATCGCCCGCAAAGCCTGCTAGACAAGAAAAAAATTGCTTTATCGCCCCTGAGGCTATAGGACATTCGTGTTGCACCGCTAAATCAACAATATCTGCAGCGGCTAAGGGGGGGGCCTTGGTGTCATGGAATGCGGCTAAGGCGGAGTATAAGTTTTCCAAACCATGGCCAGATAATAGCCGCTCATACGATACTCGCGTATAAATAGTTTTTAAATGTTCATGAATAAACCATTCAAGTTCGGTTTTAGCACCCCAATTGGCATGTCCGCCCTCACCTGAGCAGGCGATATAATTTGATTCATTAGGAATCAGATAGGCAACCCCTAAACCCGTCCCAGCCCCTAGTACGACCTTGGTTTTATTGCTTTGCGGGCTACCTTTTCCTATTTGCACCCAGTCTTTGCTAGACAATACAGACAAGCTCATAGCGATAGCATTAAAATCATTAATAAGAATAAGCTCGGATAAACCCAAATTATATTTCAGCTCTTGAATAGAAAAGCGCCAATCACAATTGGTCATACATACCAAATCACCTATAACAGGACAGGCAATGGCGATGGCGATTTGTTTAATCTCTTGCAATAAGTGCTGCGCTTGATAGGTGATTAACACTGCTTCTAAACTGATAAAGTTGGCACAGGGATAAATTTCGATTTTATCAAGATGTAGAGTAGTTAAATTTACGCGCGCAAAGCGTGCAAAAGTTCCGCCAATGTCAGCAACTATAGCAAACTGTTTTGTCTCATGATGCATCATAATTGCACTCAATTCCTTTAAATAAGCTACATGCGCCTTGCTCAGCCCCGCTAAACTGTGTTCTTAAACTCGCAAAAAGCTCACGTCCCATGCCCTGGGCTGATTGTGTATTATCGCTCTTTGCTGCAGGGCGATTATCCAATTCTTCTGCAGGAATTAAAACCTCCAACTTCCCCTCTAAGGCATCAATTAAAATTAAATCGCCCGTTTTAATTTTTGCAAGAATACCGCCCTCAATGGCTTCTGGAGTTAAATGGATGGCGGCCGGAACCTTGCCTGAGGCACCTGACATCCGGCCATCAGTCACTAAGGCAACTTGATATCCTTTATCCATCAATACACCGAGTTTGGGCGTTAATTGATGGAGCTCGGGCATGCCACAGGCTTTAGGGCCTTGAAATCGCACTACTACCACACAGTCTTTATTGAGTGCCCCCGCTTGAAATAATTCATTGAATTCTTCCTGGCTCGCACAGACTACTGCAGGAGCTTTAATGTAATTTCTAGTTGCAGCTAAACCTGAAGTTTTTATAACAGCGCGGCCTATATTACCCTCTAAAACTTGCAAGCCCCCTTGCGGTTTAAAAGGTTTAGTTACGGACGTTAATACTTCAGGATTACTGGACTCTGCAGGTCCATCCGTCCAATATAATTGTTCATTATCTAAAATGGGTTTTTTAATATAATGCTCAAGACCCGCCCCTACAACGGTATTCACCTCTGCATGTACTAGACCTGCTTCGAGCAAGGTTTTAATAAAATAAGACATTCCACCTGCCCGCTGAAACTGATTAATATCAGCATAACCATTAGGATAGATCTTGGTGATTAAGGGTGTTACTTCAGACAATTGTGCGAAATCATCCCAGGTCACTTTATAGCCAGCCATCGCAGCCATCGCAATAAGATGCATGGTATGATTTGTTGATCCCCCGGATGCTAATAAGCCCACGATTCCGTTAACAATATTTTTAGCATCAACGAGTTGTCCAATGGGCATGTAGGAGGGGCTTAGATCAGTTAAACTAAGAATTTGACGGGCTGCCGCTTTAGTTAGCTCATCGCGTAATACGGTATTAGGATTAACAAAGGATGAGCCTGGTAATTGTAGCCCCATGATTTCAATGACTAATTGATTGGAGTTAGCAGTACCATAAAAAGTGCAGGTTCCTGAAGAGTGGTAAGAAGCTTCTTCTATCTCCAATAGGGCCTTTTTATCTACTTTTCCTTCGGCATACAATTGACGGACTCGGGCTTTTTCCTGATTCGATATTCCAGAAGGCATGGGGCCTGCGGGAATAAAAATAAAGGGCAAATGTCCAAAACTTAAAGCAGCCATCACCAAGCCGGGTACAATTTTATCGCAAATCCCAAGCATTAGCCCGCCATCAAACATATTATGAGACAAACCGATGGCGGCCGCCATGGCAATAACATCACGGCTTAATAGGCTTAGTTCCATTCCGGGTTGGCCTTGAGTAATTCCATCGCACATTGCAGGAACCCCTCCTGCAAACTGTGCAACCCCACCCGTACGCTGAATAGCCTCTTTAATTAATTGTGGATAGCTAACATAGGGTTGATGGGCTGAGAGCATCTCATTGTAAGCCGAAATGATGGCTATATTGGCTTGCTGTCCCTCTCTTAAGGCATCTTTGTCTTGTTTTGGACAACTTGCAAAACCATGCGCTAAATTACCGCAATGAAGAAGGTTGCGGTGGGGGCCTTTAGTTCGGGCGCTTTCAATATGTTTTAAATAATGGCTTCGGCTTTTAGTACTGCGTTGGCGAATAGAGTCGGTTACTTTAGCTACAACGGGATGCATAGTTTATCCTTATTCTGGCGCATACATTACTTGCATATTGATATGATTATTATGTAAAAAAGCACTAATAGGCATGATCATGGGATCTGTATTTAACAAGGCCTTATTAAACACTGCTTGTTTCTTCGAGCCTATTAAAGGCAGGAAAATAGCATGGCTGTTACATAGGCGTTTTTTAGTCAGGGAGATTCTTTGATAGGGTGCTGACTTGGGATTAGTTTTCACTATGGATTTTGCCTCTTCATCCAATCCGATTTTTAATTCTTCGCTATAAGGAAATAATGAGGCGGTATGCCCATCTTCGCCCATCCCTAGAATGACGACATCAAAGGGAGGTAAGGAGGCAATTTGAGCCTCAAGGCTTTTTAAATCTTCCGGGTCATGATGTAAGCCAATTAGGCTTGCGTTTTTAGCATTTTGCTTTAGTAAATAGTCTTTAACTAAACGCTCATTACTGTCTGTATGTGTCTTATCCACACAACGCTCATCTACGAGAACTATCGTAATTTTATCCCAATCCAAGGCCATATGGGACAAGATTTCAAAGAGTTCTATCGGCGATTTCCCTCCTGATACCGCCAAAAAGGCTTGGTTATTGCGCTCTAAGGCGTTTTGTAAATTATCTTTGATACGATTCGCCAATTGTACATTTAAACTTTTTTTGTCGGAGAACTCATGAAGTTGCATAATCTTCTTCCCAAATATGTGATTGACTACTAAATAAATCAACAAGATTTTTTGGCCCCCAAGTGCCGGAGGGATAAGTGTATAGGGGAATATCACGTTGATGCCAAGCGTCAATTATATCGTCTATCCATTGCCACGCTTGTTCAATTTCATTGCGGCTTACAAATAAATATTGATTACCAAGCATGATTTCTAATAATAAGCGTTCATAGGCATCTGCAATTCTAGTTTGATTGGATACCGTATTGAAATTTAAATCAAGTTTGTTTTCTTGAAGAGCAAGGTTCTTTCCTAAACCTGGTACTTTATTCATAATCCTGACTTCAACGCCCTCATCAGGCTGTAACCGAATTATCAATTGGTTAGCTGATAATGAGTTGTGCATTGGTTTAAAGATATTAAAGGGTTGGGATTTAAAATGGATGACTACTTTACTTTGCTTTTTAGGTAGCCTTTTGCCAGTTAATAAATAAAAGGGAACCCCGGACCAACGCCAATTGTCGATGAATGCTTTTATCGCCACCAAGGTCTCAGTGTTGGATTCAACAAAAGAACCTTCCTCAAGGTAGCCTGGGAGCTTTTTGCCCTTTATTTCATTGCTGGTATATTGGGCACGTAAGCTATGATCATGCACGTTATTCAGGTTAATCGGGCGTAAAGATTTTAAAACTTTCAATTTTTCAGTGGCAATGTTTTCAGCCGATAGGCTTAAGGGCGGCTCCATGGCGATTAAAGAGAGTATTTGTAACAGATGGTTTTGCAGCATATCCTTCACTTGGCCGGCTTTATTATAATAATCCCACCGACCTTCAACACCAATTTCTTCGGCTACAGTGATTTCAACTTTTTCGATGCCTTGATTATCCCAATTGGCAGAAAAAATCGAATTGGCGAAGCGCAACACCAGAAGGTTTAATACAGTCTCTTTACCCAAATAATGATCAATTCTATAAATTTGTTCTTCGGAAAAATATTGGCCTACCATATCGTTAATCTTTTGCGAGGAGCCTAAAGAATCACCAATTGGTTTTTCTAACACTACTCGGGCGGGATATTGAGTTAAACCGGCCTGGAATAAACCTTCGCAGGCGTGAGTATATAAGGACGGGGCAATCGCAAAGTAGGAAATAAGCGTTCTTTGTTCAGGATTTAAATAAGTTTTTAACTTTTTAAAATCAGCGGTATCCGTTACATCAACACGGCAATAGGTTAATTTGTTGCTAAAACGCTGCCAAAAATGCTCATCAATATTATTAGGGATGAAGTCTTGAATTTTATTTTTAATGAGAGTTTTATAGTCCTCAGTGCTTAATATTTCCTTAGCACATGCAATAATTTGAGTATCAGAATGCAGTAAATCAGCACATTCTAATTGATACAAAGCTGGAAGTAATTTGCGGCACGATAGATCGCCTAAACAGCCAAACAAGATTAAATCACAAGGAGATTTAGAAACATCCTGGGAAAGCATAGTCCACCCTAAAACGGTTTTATGTTACATGACACATGAGTGCAATAGGAAAAATCACGATTTTTCAATAAATTGCTAGCGATTTTACACCACTTTGTATAGGCGTCAACCTAATTTGCTAGCTTTTTAAAGAATTACTGGTCAGTGGATTTATTAGTTGGTTTTTCCTTTTTATATACCGTGATAAGTCGTGCCCCGCGGGCACTGGTGAAGTAAGACCATAACCAGTCTAAACCTACAATGAGACGGTTGCGAAAACCTATTAGCGGCATAAGGTGAATAAGCCCCCACGTCCACCAAGCGATAAAGCCTCCAAAAGCAAAACCTTGAATTAAGGCAATCGCTTTACCCCTGCCTATGGTAGCCATCGTTCCTGCATCAAAATATTTAAAAGGAGGAGGTGGGGGCGAGTTGTTTATTCGTTTATGAATAACTCATGTTACGCACGGTCAATTTTAAGCTGCCATATTTTTAAGCTCCTGCCAAGCAATCTGGTTCGCTCTAAGAATCAATTTGTACTTAATAGCAAAGTGATTTAAATGAGTTT
>NZ_RZGQ01000047.1 GCF_003989735.1 Legionella sp. km772
ATAAAAACTCATTTAAATCACTTTGCTATTAAGTACAAATTGATTCTTAGAGCGAACCAGATTGCTTGGCAGGAGCTTAAAAATATGGCAGCTTAAAATTGACCGTGCGTAACATGAGTGACTAAGCATTGCTCTGCATTAGGTAGCAAGGATGGAATGTATTTAGTTTATTAGGGGGCACTATTTTAAAAAAGGCCTGCACTCGAAATCCTTCTAAGACGGAGGGGAGGCTGACTTATTACACCCCGGTTAAGGGTAGGATGATAGTAAAAGTTGTGCCTTTTCCTACCTCGCTTTCTACTTTGATTTTACCACTATGTTTCTTGATAATATTATAGGAAATAGATAAGCCTAAACCTGTGCCTGTGCCTATAGGTTTGGTAGTAAAAAAAGGGTCGTATAATTTTTCTATATTTTCTGGGCTAATGCCTTCACCCGTATCTTTAATACTAATGTGAATTGCCTCATCAATACAACGGGTAGTGATTTTTATTTCTCCTTGGTGAGCAATAGCTTGGCTTGCATTAACGAGCAAATTCATAAGTACTTGGTTTAATTGCCTGGGGTAACAACGTAGTGGGGGTATGTCTCCGTAATCTTTAATAATAAGGCATTTATATTTTAATTCGTTCCAGATTATTTTTAAGGTCACATCAATGCAATGGTGAATATCAGCTTCTTGGATTTCCGCTTCATCCGTGTGGGAAAATGATTTTAAATCGGATACTATAGATCCAACGCGCTCTAAGCCCTCGAGAGACTCCTTAATAATCTCTTCACTTTCAGTAATAATAAAGCCTAAATTTTTTTGTTCGACTAAAGTTTTCCATTGCTTTTGAGTACTTAAATCGAGTTGTGAAAAGACATTATTTAAATACTCAAACAATTCCCGGTAACTTTTAATATATTGGTTTAAGGTTTCGGTGTTGCTTTTAATAAAGGCGATAGGATTATTAATCTCATGAGCCACGCCCGCGGCAAGCTGCCCGATAGATACCAATTTCGCATGTTGTAATAATTGCGCTTGCGTGTTTTGCATTTCCGTATAAAGGGCCTGCAGTTTTTTATAATTTTCTTTTAATTCTTTTTCATTACGACGGCGTTCCAACAGCAAACCTAATTGATTAGCTGCGGCTAAGGTGAGATCAGAGAGTTGTTGATTACTATGGATAGCTTTAAGAGAAAAAAATTCTACCACTGCAATTACCGTATCATAAAGTTTAATAGGGATGATAAGAGCACCTTTTATGCCATTGCTTATGAGGGTTTGAGTGTGAGTTAACTCAGGGTCTAAACTAAGATCTTCAATTAAATAGGCTGCCTTTGTTTCTAATATTTTCCCCGCGAGGCCTTCCCCGGCTTTAAGAACAGTCTTTTTCACTTCATTTTGATATTTTTTAAATTGGTTTTTATCCCGTACATACCAAATATCGGTAGAATGTAGGCTTACTGTCTCATCCTCCTCACGCTCGGCACGATAGATATGGCCTATAGACCAATCGCGTAAACTACATATTTCGTTGATATAAAATTGTAGAGCTTCTTTAGTTGAAAATTCAGTTTGAGAGAGTTGACTCAGTCGATATAAAAAATCGGCTTCTTTGAAATAATAGTTGATTTGCTCACTTTGACGCTTTAATTGTTGGCGCGCTTGTTTATCTAATTCCCATTTACGCGTTAAAGAAGAAACCAGTTGTAAAATTTCTATAATATCGAAGGGTTTTTTTAAAATTAAAAAATTGTCAGAGCCTTTTAGCCGTTGATACATTTCCTCATAAGAATAATCGGAGTGGGCAGTGCAGATAACAATCTGGAGGTCGGGATCAATTTCCCATAATTTTTCAATAGTGGTAACGCCATCGATACCGGGGGGCATTAACATATCTATAAAAGCTAAAGCATAGGGGTCTTGTTTCTCGACGCTCTTTTTTACTAGCTCTATAGCTTCTAATCCTTGATAAGCTGAGTCGATAATAAACGAAGGAAAGGAGGTCGACGCATTCACTATGGATGAGTCTGAAAATACTTTATTGCGTAGCTCGTGAAGGGCGCTGTTATTTTTTTTATTTATCTCTAAGGCCTTACGAAAATCATAGTGAATGGCCTCATTGTCATCTACTACCATAATCCTTTTTTGCTGCACAATGAACTCCTTATCCTTGCAAAATGCCCCTGACTAAGTCAGGAGCAGGCTTTAACAGCGAAAAACAATCACTTAGGGCTTCCGACAGCTTCTTGCACGGAAAGTCCACCGTCATCCCGCAAACCTTTCATTAAGGACTTCGCTTGTTCTTGTTGCTCGCGGTGTGCTGCATCTAAAGAATCCAAAGAGGCTTGAGTAAGGTGAATTGCTGTTGAGCGGGGGGAGTCCAAACCAGAATCTGGACTGCCTGAGCGTGAATAATCACTACCTATACTGCTTACATCTTCAGCAGTTGTAGCCGCAGCAATGCTAATTAATTCATCATCTAGCTCTTCCTCTTGACTTAGTTGTAGCTCGCCTTGAAGGGCTATTTGATGTGGTCTCTCTTGAATTTTTCTCGCCTCTATACGGACTCGCTTATCGGCAGTAATTTGGGTGGTGCTCTCCAAAAGCAATAAATTACCAGCATTCTCTTCATCCTCGGTAAACCCATGGATACATTCTTGTTGGGCAGTAAGATCCTTAGTTACCTCATAATACTCGGGGGGCGTGAAGGTGAGGGTTGCAGATAATAAAGGCTCTATTACCCTCATTTCGGTCACAAGAAGTGATTCATCATCTTCAAAAGGAACTTTAGGGGGAGCAAGTTGATCATCAATAAGTCCTACCATTTTTTCTAAGTCAAAATGGCTTTCCAGAAATTCTGCTGGTTTTTGCTGATCATGCTCAACTTTCGCTCCCACAAAGACAGCTAAAAGCTTTTCTAAGGCTTTAAACAATTTCTTAATGGCAGAAAGTTCAATTTTAAGTTCTTTTATTGCCACTTTATTAGCCTCACGCTCTTCTGCAAGTTTCGCAAGCTCTACATCAATATCGGCCACTTGTTTTTTTCGTTGGGCTATTGTTTCTTCCATAGTGCGATTGATTTTAGCAACCTGGGTATCCAAGGCGTGAATAGATTCAATAACTTCTTCTGGAATGTACAGAGGTTCTTCATCACCTTTGGCTTTAAGGGCAGGGGAGCGATTTTCTACCGGAACATAGTTGTCAAATATTTGCTTGTTCACCTCATTGTATTGGGCCATAAAACCAATGGTTTCTCTAGTTAATTGCTCCAATTGATAGGCGGTTACCGCAATCCCTTGGAGGGCCAAGGTTTCTTTGATTGCTGCTTTGGTCGTTTCTGGAGTGCTATCCGTATATTTGGTTAATCTATCTGGTAGCACAAAGTCGCTAGATATTTTAGAGCTTAAATATTTAACCGCTTCTACAGATAAGGCTTCATTACTTTCGGCAAGCTCCCTCATCTGTCCTCTTAAATAACGTCTTAGGGTGTCTTCAACTTCTTTTTCAATAGCCGCCTTATGTTTTGCAGGGCCTCCAGCGGATAAGGTATAGCTCAGTTTGGAGGTAAACTTATATAACTCGTCCGGATCGGTAATAAAAGTACTTACATTCTTTAAAATGTTCGCTTCTAATAATTCTGGATTAAATACGGCGGGTTTTCTTCGCCCCTTACCTCCCCCTGGTGCTGCAACCATCGAGTCTAATACTGCTTTTTCAAAACTTTTGATTAAGCGGGTTTCTTCTTCTTTATTAGAAATAAAAACACCAAACTCTGCATGAATTAGATCACTTAACCGGGCCCCCCATACATTGATACTCTTAATATCAAAGAGTAAAAATTGCCCTGGATTGCCTTTATATACTCTATCTACGGAAGTTTTTAGAGCATCAACAAAAGTACCGGAAGTATCCTGATAATAGCTGGCTTTTTTATACACCTCATGAACTACTGGGGCTAGGGTTTTAACAATTAAATCAAGTTTTACGTGTAATTCTTCGGAAGTATATACCGCATCTTCAGTCATCAACTCTGCCAAATGTTTGTTGCACAGAGCTTCAACGGCTTTGCCTAAATTAGCATATTTTTGCCGATCAACAGTTAGCCCCTCACGCCCACTGCAGTAATAACCGATATC
Organism: Legionella sp. km772; assembly: GCF_003989735.1. Lineage (GTDB taxonomy): Bacteria > Pseudomonadota > Gammaproteobacteria > Legionellales > Legionellaceae > Legionella. The sequence continues at coordinate 4,126 of NZ_RZGQ01000047.1, forward strand.
ACCGTATAAAAGCTCGGATACAACCTCTCTAACAGAAAGATAATCTTTTATTTTTTCACCAAATGAAAGCTCAAACTCTCTTTTTACTTTAGCGATCGCGTCATCTTTTTCTTGTTGCAAACGGTCGAGTTCTTTTTGAGCATTTTCGATGACCAGGACGCGAGCTGCCTTTTTATCAGCGATTTCAGTTCTTATTTCTCCGCGACGTTGGATTGCAGCTTTATACTTTGTTTGTATCTCTTCGCGCACTGTTTCTAAAACTGCCTTATCGGAAGGATGTTCGGTCTTTTTACGTGCAGCAATTTCCGTCTCTATACGGGGTTTTAACTTAGAAGAAATAAAAATATCTGCTTGTTTATCTTGGCCTTCGATTTTTATTTGGACGCCATGTTTTTGGTATTTATCCTGAAATAGTTTGTCATGAACCTGGGAGGCAGATACCTGAACGTCTCGAGCCTCATTTCCACTAAAGCCCCATTCGTCAAAACTAAAGAGTGAGTGTTCATCTTCGGTGCCATAATCAATAACTAAGGATGGCTCCAGTTGTTTGCGAGTATATAAGCTACTTAAAGACTCCTCTAAGCTATCTAAATTAGTGGTATTCACTTTATGCCTGAACGATGCGAAAAGTATCTTTTTCACTAAGGCTTTGTTAATGGACTCGATGGCTTCTCCTACAACAGGCTGTAATTTACCCTCTTTTTCTAAGCTTGCATTGTATAAAGTCCACTCCCTATTACCGGATTGTTTAAATAAATCCGCTTCATCTTGATTGATGAGAATTATTTTAGGACTAACATCACCTTCGCGAGCAAGAAAATAGCGCACTGGAGGATAGGGTTCATCATCATAGCTAGGACTGCAGCTCACTGGATCTTCAGCTGAAAATAAATGGCTCAAAATACTTATCTGGTGAGCGGTACTAAGTGCCTCCAGGTTAGTTTCCTCATCAAGAAATTCTATTGATACGGGTTTAGACAAAATAGGGTCTTTTTGTAAAAAATTACCTTCTATAGGGTCTTCCTTATTCACATGGGCAAAAGCATGGGTTTCAGTTTCTGTTTCAGTAACAGTTTCCGTTTCTGTTTCTGTTTCAGCTTCCACTTCAGAATGGACTTCAGCTAAGGCAGCATTCGCAGAAGGGATACGAAACTCCTCTGCTAATCCTTTCTCCCGTTTTTTAAGAATACGCTCTTTCATGTTACTGTAGGGCTCAGCATCGCTTTCAGTAGTTTTGGCTAGTCCCATTTTTTCTCGGGCGTTATCCACTTTTTCGAATACTTCATCAAGTTTATTTTGGAAGGCAATTTTTAGTTCGTTGATAAAGACTTCTTTTTTAATTAGGCCGTACACACTTCCATATTTTGCTTTTAAACTATTATCATTCATTGCAATCATAGACGAGATGGCATTTAACTCTTTGATGCATTGGCGGAAGATAGCGCGGTGTTCTGGTTTTATCTTATCCAAGCCTTCAGCCGCCATTAGCTTAGTTAAAGCTGCTTGTTGTTGAAGCACAGCATTTTTTATTACTGCTTCTAATTCTTTTTTAATTAAAGAAACATTATTAGCATTATCAGCGAGTTCTTTTTGTCTTAACCAGCAGGCAATATCGTTACCAGTAAGTTTATAAGCGCTGCCTAAGCCCTTCTTGCCCAGATCCTCAATAATTTTATCTCTAAGCACTTGAGGTACTGCCACAGAAAATGATTGGCCGGCGGATTTATCAATAATCTTTCTCATCCGCATAATAGCTTGTTTATAATCATTATTAGTGACGGTGAAATTCAGTGTTAAGATAGCTTCAGCCTTGTTCATCTGCTTAATGTCTGCTCCTCGAGAGTGCGCTTGATCGTAAAAAGTAAAGAAGCGACCTTCTCGTTCTGATTGTTTCACCATGTCTGGAGTCAGATCAACGACAGTATCCGAACCGTCTTTATTAAGGGTTAATAATTTTTTAGTATTTGTTGCGTTATCATAGAAAATTACCCCATTCTCTTTGATGGCATTATTCTTAGTGGTTGAGCGTTGTAAGGCTATTGCTATGGCCTTAGCAACTTCTCTATTAGAGGTTTTACATAGCCCTCCCACATCAATTAAGGTCCGGGTATTTTCGGTAAACGATAAAGCCAGTTGGTCGATAAGTGCTGTAGTGTAACCCGCACCTTGAGCTATACCGGTAGTATTTAGGGTAACGGTATTTTGGCAGTTTTCTCGTCCCATGATGCCCAAAGTCATATTACCATCAGCTGCAGGGTCGAGTCTCACTGTTCTGAAATGGGATGAAGTATCTCCCGCGGTTCCAGAGAAACCGATCACCGAATCATTCACGGTACCCTGCTCATATCTATTACTATTGGCTTTACCTCCGTCAATTTCTATTTGCTCTTGAATAATTGTTCGAGCAAGCATCCGACGGAATTGGTCTTGTGCTTCGGGACTAACTAGTTGAGTTTCGAAGAATTTTTTTCTCTCCTCATTTCTTAAAAGCGGATCAACCACATCAGCAATTGCTTTTATCGCTTCAAAAAGTTCGGGGAAATCTTCAAAGGGAGCTTCTTTAGCTCCTTTACGGATTGCATTAATTAAAAACTCCAGATGTGGCTCTTCTTCTATTTGTGTCCTTTTATCAAGATAGTAAAGGAAGGTAGTGATTGCTGTCACTTCAGGGTTATCGAAACGCGAGCCTTGTGGTTTCGGAGTATTTGCTGCTGAGTAAGGAACAGCGATTAATAAAGGCTCAGTAGAGGGAACTGATTTATCTTTAGCCATTGAGCTGTAATCGTATTGTTTTGCTCCCCCTGGTGTGGTTTGGAACCATACCCCAAAATCAGTACAAGGCTCTTTCTGAGTAAAAATGTTTCTTAATGAGGGATCGCTAAGAATGGCTCTTAATAAATAGACGGTTTTTTCATGTTGGGGTTCAATTTCAACTTTTAAGGGTTTATCTTGGTTTATTATAAACTCTTGCAGTTTATGAGCATCATCAGCAATACCGAATTGTTCCAGCAATAAGTCAGCTAATTGAGCTGGAGTTTTATTGCGTTCAGCGCGTAAAACTAAAGTAATGCGTTCTAAGGGTTTAATTTCATCCCCATCTAGTGCCTCTTTTTCACCCGAGGTGTAGTTAACATCGGTAGCGAGTGGATCTTGCGTTGCATCTAGTTCATCAAACACAGAAACAGTTGTTAAAGAGCGAATTTCATTAATTAAGGTAATACATTCCATAAGCTCTTTTTCTTGCTCTGCGAGCATTTTTTCATGGGCAGTAGGCTCAACAACTGGAGACTCATCTACTGAAGGCTCACCGCTTCTATGTTGTGTTTTTTTGGTCTCGCTCATTTTGAGCAATAAATCCAAGAAAATTTCAGCTTGACATTCTATTGCATTGCGGACATGGGGAGCTTGAACTAAGACCTCTCTATTGGCAATAGTTTGTTTATAAAAAGTAAGGCGTTTATTTAAATCTGCCTTAGCATCCCTTAATGATTTTAAGAACGGGCTGTTTTCTAATCCACTATCCTCTTTATCTTTTTCAATTTTATAACGGTAAAAATCATCCTTCACCGCTCTATTACCTAATAATCTAGTTAATACCGTGGACATATCAGCTGTATTCGTTTCTAGAGCAGATTTAGGCACAATAAAACGAACTAATTTATCCCCCGTTTTGTAAAGGGCAACTAAAGGTAATAAGGAGGTTTTACCAAATCCCATTCGAGCTTGAGCTGCATCAATCTTATCAGGATCGGTTTCATTATCTAGGAGTAAACCACGGAAAATATCTACCTGGCGGGCATTACAACGATAACCCCATTCGGATTCGAATAATAAGAAAGCGCGTTGCATTTTCCTATCTTTTTCCACTTCAGCCGCGTCTTCCTCACGGACTGCTTCCGAGCCTAATAATTTATCAAGTTTATAATTTCTACGAATGTGTAACATAGAAATTGCTCTTTCCACATTATTGCGTTCGGTAAGTTCAGTGTGTATTTCATTAATATGGTTCAGTTCTGTTTTATAGAACAACATACGAGTTAGGGCATTATTGAGTACCGTTTCAATTTGGGCTCTGTCTTTAGCAGGGTAGTACTCGGTTATTCTCCGATAATCGTTTAATAAATAAGCAGAATGTAACTCAGCAAGAGAAATTTCTTGAGACGCCTGGGCTAATACGGTCTGAATTTTATCCTGAGCTAATAAGAACTCCATGTTGTATTTTTCTCGGGCTTTATCTATTTTACCAAGTAGTTCCGCCTTACCTTCAGCCTTGAGTGCATACTTCCCGCCATTCACCGCCGTTTCATAAACGAATACTTCTAGCCTATCTATAACGGTTTGAGCATCCTTAGCGCTTAAGCCTTTTTCACTTAAATAACTGGCTAATTTGGGGGCTGAGAAGAAAGCACTTGGATGTTCTAATAACTGATATTTATTTTTGGATTCTACTTTACTAATCCAACCCTCATTTTCTAGCCAGGCGAATAAGTCCTTAATATTTTCCGCCGATAATTTGCCAATTCCGTTTTTTTCTGGGGTTAATTTAAACAATTTATTTAAAGTATTTAAATTAAATAAACCATAGTTCTCGTAATAATAACCCTCTTCCTGTGCTTGAATGGATTCAGGATCACTTAGTGTTTGCAGACGCAGCTCTAGCTCCTTCTGGGTAGGATCTATCAACGCATCAAAATCACTATGGGGCATAAATTGGATTAAATCGCCAGCCTCAATAGCCTCTACAGGCATATCAGTGGTCTTAGCATTAATATTTAGAGGCCTTCTTTGCACTTCTGAAGGAGGGATTACTTTAGGTGCGAAAACAGCGAGCACTGCAGGATTTTTGTTAAACTCAGCTCTAACTCCCCGCCATAATTCAGCAAAGGGTTGGAATAAAGCAGGATCTCCTTCGGCGTTTAGTGTTTGAATTTGATCACTGAATTCACTTAGTGTTTGTTCATAGTCTTTTCTATTCCAGTGAGCTAATTTACCACGTAATGCTTGTTCCCGTTCTAAGACATAATGTTGTAATTCTATACCTATTAATAAACAATAGGCTGCATTATTTTTTCCTTCCAAGGGCTCTGTGGCGGCATATTTATTTTTTATATGTTGTAAACTTTCTAGTTCACTCTTAGTTAAAGGTGCTGTAAGTATATTTTTACCCAACATATCAATGAAAATATCCGTTTTTTCTGGATCAGTGCCTACATGGAGGATACTTTGAAAATCATTGGCAGATAATTTGCCGTCATGGCTTCTATTGAAAGAGATAAGATAATTGGTTTCTTGAACCATTTTTCTTAGCGCATTTATATTTTTTAAATAAGCTATTTTGGCTTCATTATAATGACCAGCTTTCACCTCTCTATCTGCGGGGGCGCTATTTTTATAATCAAGAAAAGCTTTGTTCATCTTTTCTCTAAACGCATCACATAGTGCTTCTTGTTTTTTTACTAAAGGAGAATCTGCAGTAAAAATAAAGTTCTCAGGATTTTCTATTTGCCTAATATTTTCCCTTATTTTATCTATCTCATCCTGTATCTTTTGTTTCGCTTGTAAAGAAACAAGATCCTTTTTAGTTATTTTAACAAGCTCACTTTTAAGCTTAGCGACTTGCGCAATAAAATATTCAGGAATAATTTTTTGTTGGAGCTCTTTTATTTGTTCTTGGATTAGTTTACGTTGAGCTTCTGCTTCTAAGCCGTCCCCTACAATAGTGGACAAAGCATGTTGTAATTTTCTTACCTCTTCACGAGAAGCCTCAACTTCCAGTTCTTCAGGTTGTGAGCGAACTTTTTTAGTAGCACCAACCCCATTTTCCGTGATCGTAAGCTCATATCGTGCCGCATCAGGGGAACGACTTTTGACGATATAAAGCCTATCATTTTCTCGGGTAACATATTGTTTTAATGCAGGTACATAAACGGTATCTTTGTCTAGGGTTAGCATTTCTTCAGCAGGGAAGAGCTTATTCAATTGTGTGGAAAGTTCTGTAGGTAAACGAGGACCACCTAATTTAATAGTAATGAGTTCTCCATTATGATCGAGCAACTTACCTACCCATTGTCCTTTAACATCAGTAGGGGAGAGTTTCAATAGCGGGGTAAAATCATGGGAGTAGGCGTGAATCGTTCCCGTAGCATCGGTAAAATAATGCTCAGCATTAATTCGAGATTTAATTGAAGCAGGTAGGTTGGTACTATGTTCTGGCTCTAAATATTGGAGCATAGTATTCTTCGCACTGCCCAAAGTCTTCAATTCCCGCTGAATTATCAACTCCTCACCATCTTCTGAAGGGGTAATACGAGCTTTTATTTCGTATTTTTTTTCAGCATTTTCTTCCATATAAACATAGGAGCCACCTAACTTTTTAAAGGGGAATTCATCCATGCCTAACAGCTGTAAAGAAAAATGAGCTTTAATATAAGCAGGCATAATGCCTTGTTTGCTTTGACCAACATATACAGCACCGTGCAAGACATCTAAGCTTACCCCTTTACCTAGGTTTATAAATCCTGGGATCTCTGATGCCGTCATCTTTTTAATAACGACTTTAGAACCATCGAATTTCTTGGCTGTTTGATATTGATTAAAGGTTGTTTTGAACTGGCGAGCACGTTCCTCTGTTAAATGACTTGCAAAGTCCACTAAGTTATCTTGTAATTGAGTTATATTAGTTTGGACAAGCGACATTTCTTTACGGTATTCGAGGTTTTCTCCTAGGTTAGCTAGCTCCTCATCAGTAGCCTGATCAAGAAGCAGCTGATAAGCTAATTTGGCACAAATTAAGCGAGAATATAATTCATCTAAATTGGCATGACGAATTTTACCTACACGGTTTATTTCATTCGCAAGATAGTTAATTTCTTTGGCAAATCCAAATAAACGATTTTGCCCTTCGGTACTTGTTTTTTCCCCATCTATACTTGCTTCCCCACCTTTACTTCCTTTTTGGGTTAATTTATTTATAAATTTTTCTACCAAGCTTCCAATAGGGGGAAGATCCGCTCTGCGAGCCTTTTCAAAGCGGCTAAAGAGTTCCAGATCGATACTTTTACATTGAATGAATAATTCATCACGAAATTCGGCGTGGGGAACTTTTAATTTACAATTATCTGCTTCAAAGTTTAGTTGATCTAAAAATTTTAATAGCTTAATCCGTTCCTTTTCATCTGCGTGTTGATAAGCGTCAATAAATGCACGAGTAAAGAATTCTCTTCCAGGCGTACTATTTATACCTTTATCACCAGATAAAAGGATTTCTTGGTCAGAAAAATAAGTTAAAAATTGGCTAGCTAGTAAGGAATTGCCATTTCGCATGGCTAAACGCTCAGCTAAAGCACGCGTTTGAGGATTAAGCCCTTCAGCTTTCGCATAGGTGGCTAAAGCTCTTTGCAAGCCTTTTTGCCCTTCATATAGGCCTTCTAGACTTACTGGTGATGCGTGTAAGGCTTTATCAATAGATTTTAATATATAAGAGGATTTAGCGGCTTGAGCCCCATCAGGCTTGACATTAAAATCTAGTGGTTCAGTACCATCAGGCGTTAATTGAGCTGAAGAAAGTGCTGCAGATAATTCACTATCTGGAGGATAAATTAAGCGCTCCCACTGCTTCACCACAGAATAAAATTCTGGACTTACCTTACGTTTTTGCTCGTCATCAGGGACAATCTCTGCTAAAGATAATTTAATTAAGGCTGATAAAAGATTACTTCTTTCCTGATTTTCCAGAGCCGCAAATCCTTTATAATACTCTTCATCAGGCTCACTTTCAGGATCGTGATAATTTTTAAGGATAGCTTCTCTTAATTCTGCAAGAAGTTCTTTTGGTGGCTGAATTGAAAGTGTGAGAATGGTTGCACTTACCGAGCCACAAAACTCCATAAGCCGTTCACTTTTATTCTCTAACCCTTTATGCTTTTGTAGTTTCTCAAGATAGCTTGCCACATTTTTAAAATAGTCAGCACAGGCCTCTGCGGAGGCCTTATCTTCCTCTGTACAAACAGGTTTTTTGTTCGCTTTTAAAAAAGCTATGGTGCTGCCATCAAGAGCATCTTGCGCTTCGGGAGATAAGAACTCGATATCGGGCCCGTCAAACTCTTTCACTAGGTCTGAGCCATCATGCAAAGCGCTAAGCTGGCGTGCTCGTAAATGCTCAACAACTGGTTTAACGGGACGGATATGGGCTTCTTTTATTTTTTTAAGACCGGCAAAGAGTTTCGCCGCTATTTCATCGCGTTTGGCAATGGCCTTATCGATGTGTACCACATTCGATGCTTTCCATCCTAACTCCTCCATTTGTGCGGGCTCTAGAGTTATTGGATATTCTGCACCTTTAAGGGCTGCAATTTTAAGAGGAGTGTGTCGTTCTATAAACTGATGGAATGCTAGGTTAACTGCTTCAGGAGCGTTTCCTTTTTTCTTTAAAAGTTCTTGAAGGGTTTCATTTCTTTCATGTTTAATAAACAGACGAAACATTTCCTTAACCCATTTTTCTTTAATGGCTAAAGGCATCTCTTCTTGAGTAAATTCTTGGGCTTGCTCAACAATTGCTTCATAATCAGTTTTAGGATCGATTATTGTATCTATAGCAGCACTGGGCTTGCTGGTTTTCACTATAACGCGTTGCTCAAAATCCTGGTATACATCTTTTCTTAGTTGAGTATTTAGATTGTGAATAGACGCTAATAATGAGCCTTCCACATACCCTATCTTGTTACTAGGATTTTCCGGGTCATACATTTTTGGGGTTTTATCTCTTTGAGTTCCCATTTTAAATGACGACAGTTCTTCTAAGATTTTATATTGAGGATTGACTTGTAAGCATTCAGTGATTATTTTTTGACGGTATTCTTTTAGCGCATTTTCTCGCTCATTAAGATTTGCTTCAAAACGATCAACTTCTACTGCTTGAACAGCTTCTTGTAATTTATCTGCAACTTTTGCCAGCGACGCTTGGGCACTTAAAAAATCATTAATCACTTTCCGAGCAGTTTCAGGGCTTGCATTATCGGCATTGATTTGATCGAGCGCCTCAAGAGCTTGGGCAATTAAATAGTTAGGAGAGCCCAGCGTAGTATGTTCTCCTAATAAGGCCGCCCGGGTAGTTTCTATTGACCGTAATAGTTGTTGGAGGTTAGGTTTGTCTTTTTCTTCTATTAATTGTTTTAAAGCTAAAGCATTTTTTAGCTTGAGCGATTCTTTACCTGATCCCAGTAATTTTCTTTCATCCGCAATTTCTTGCTCTAATTGAATTAATTTTTGATCGCAGGTAGCAAGCATTTTTTTAAGCTCGTCTTCACGCTTAAGCAGCTTGTCTACAGTAGCCATTAAATTATTGCTACTAGCTTTAATTTTATTACTAAGCTCTGAGCCTAGAGCACTATGCTGGGTAGGATAAACTTCCGCAAAGAATTTTTTCCCTAAAGCAGGGGAGGAATTACGTAAATATTCTAAGAGCGATACAACCTTTGGATTAGTTAACAAACGAGGGCTTTTAGAAACAAGTTTAAAAAAGCTATCTACCTCAATGGATTTTCTTTCTTTTCCAATGTTTAATTCAACTCTTATCTGCTCTTTTCTGGTAGAGCCACTCACAAAGCTTACAATATTGGCATTTATTATATCTTTCTCACTCGCTTTTTTAGCTTCGCTTAGTTTGGCGAGAGGTAAACATTCCTTGGCGTCATTTATATGCCGTTCATTCACACTTAGCTTCAGTATTTGATGGTTAAATAACTGTATAGATGCTTTCCAGGCTTGCGCATTAGCAAAACCTGCTAAAAGCTTAAGACCTTTTTCATTCATTACCCCATCTGTCAGGTTAAAGGGAGATTTACCTGCGCGCCAATTAAAATTGTTCCCCTTAAAGTCAGGGGAAAAAACGGCTTTAAGATCGTCAGTCCGTTTACCGGCGCTTAAATAGGCATGGTAGGCCTTAGCATGATGCTCTAATTTGCCTTCAATACGGTCAATTGCCACTTTATTTTTGGTATAACCGCCTTGCATCAATTTAGTATGGGCGGCAATTAAACCTTGGAAATATTTGGTATAATGCTCATCAGAAGGCGTTGTTTGAACCTCACTTAAAGTACGTGATAGTTCATGCAGTTCTTGGGGAGAAAGAAATTCGGAGCGAACATTTTTAAGCATATTAACATATTCTGCGGCCACCAAAGGGGTTTCGCCTTTTTCGCCGCAGATATCATTAATTAAACCTTCTTTTTCTTTTAATAGGATAGCTGTTCTTAATTTTTTGTAGCCAGGTTTCCCGATTTCATATAATTGACTGGATTGCAAACGTTTAGCAAAACAGTTATCGGTATTTTGAGGACGTTGCAATAAAGGATCGAATTTGGCTACATCGGGTCCTCCGGCGATAGCCGTGAATTTCTCAATGTAATTGTAATAAACTTTAGATTGCTCTCTTAAAGCCAGTAGGCGGCCGAGTCTTCCCATTTCACTGCGTTGTTGATTGCTCGTATGTCTGAGGCCTTTTTCTATGCTTGCTTCAGCCCAGCCAGCATATGAGTGGAGGCGTAATAAATTATTAAAATAATCTAGGCCTGCTTCACTGAGGACATTCTCTCTAGAGACGTTAAATGTTAATGCATTGGCTCGTCGAGCACTATAACCTAAACCGTTTAAGGTATATAAACCGCCCAAGGTTTGGCTTAGCATCGTATTTTCGAGGGCACCAGAGGAATCATAACAAGTGAATTTAAATTCCCCCCCCTCTCTTTTGATCGCAAGCTTCATGGCATGGCCTTCAAGGCCTGTATCAAAATAAATAGACTCGCCTTCAGCTAACTCTGAACATGCTTTCATCACACTTTTACTTAATGTTTCGGCTTTAGTATTTAAAACATGGCCTTCGATTTTGCTTGCAAAAGCTAAATTTAGATTTTCGCTATTATCTGCTGTTAATTTTTCTAATACTTTTAATCTTGCCTGTTGGGTTTCATTAGGCTTCTCTACCACTCTTAACGCGTTTAATTCGTCTACTTCTTCTTTGGTCAATCCGAAAGGAGGTTCACAAAGTACGGCATATTGGCAACCTGAAGTAGTATTAACTCTTCTCACTCTTATTTTAACGGGTTTACCTTCAAGTTCTACCTCTACAGGCTCAGTGGAATAGCCATAACCCAGTTTTACACATTGACTTAAAACTTCTGGAGCCGAGAGGGCGCGCTCAATAGCTTCTAATTTTACTTTGTTTGCTGCGACAAACTCTTTTGGAGCGGCCTTTAATTTATATTCTTGATGATCTTTTAGCGCGGCATTCATATCATAGCCGCCGAAACAGGTAGCAAAGTCGGAAACCGCATAGTTTAGTGCACGAGAACGATCAGCGTTTGCTTTATATTGTCGTATTCTTTCTTGATCTTCTTGCGTAAAACTTAGGCCGGTGGATTCAAGGAGGGCAGGATTTCCCGTAATCGCCTGAATATCTTGCATTTCCAGAGCCGAAACGAGCGCATCATCTCCACCGGTGGCAAAAACATGGGTGGCATTTAAATTAAAAGGACTGTCTTTATCCTCAGAGCTCACTGCGGTTCTAATAAGACGAGCTGTTTCGTCGCTGTCTTCAGCAGTCACCAAGGAGGATGCCACAGTTCGTAGATGGCCATGCTTATCGCTTTCAGAACTAGCCATTACTTGCGAAGCAAGTGCTATACCGAAACGACCTCCTGCGGAGATTGCTCTTTCCTCGGGGCTACGTTGTTGATCACCAAATATACTTTTTCCGGTTAAGCCTTCAGCATATTCACGGCCTGAGGCGGTCATTGCTTTATAGTCAGCATCTTCTTCTTCGGATATTTCTACCACAAATGGTGTCTCCGGGCCATTTGTCTTCTGAGCAGTCTTACTACTCTTGCTACTACCGAAGATATAATTCCATATTCCCTTTAACCAATTTAAGAAACGGGTGAAAATTCCTTCTGATTTTTCAACTTGGGGCTTTTCTGCGGGCTTAGGGGCTTCAGGCGTATTTAACTTTTTAATTTTGTGAATTATTGCTTCCCAAAGGGGCGCATCGGGGCTGGCTTCTTGTTTTTTCCAATAAGTCATGTATTTTTCTTGCCATCCCTCGGGATGTTTTGCGTCTAATTGATTCTGAATTAATAATGCTAAGGCCTTATTTTTTTCGCTTCTGTTTAAATTTCTTAAAAGAAAAAAGAGCTCGTCGGTGCTTGCTTTTTCCAGATAAAGGCCTTGATTTTCTTGGTTTAAAATAGCTTGCGCTGTTTTGGCATGAATAGAAATAAGATGATCATGGCTGGAGTGCGGTGTTTCACTAGCGCTCGAAGATGATTCAACTAATTGATTTCTAACTTTATTTCTTAAGCTTACAGGGCTAAGAAGGGGTAAGACCTCTGCATTAAAAATATTTATTTCTTCGCGATCGAGGTATTTTATAATGGATTTAATTTGTTCTAAATTCAGATTAGCAAATATTGATACTAATTCCTCAGCATATTTGGCCATTATATTACCTCACAGAGTGTATATTGTTGCTGATTATAGAAGCCACTTATAGTACAACGTGTTTATAAATGGTGTTGCAGAAGCAAATGCTCCCAGCTTCTTAGAAAAAGCAACGTATTTTTAATACTTTATATAGGATTACATCCCATTTACTTTAATTTAATTGTAGACCAATATGCTTTCTTTTGTTTCGCAGCTAAACTGAAAGCGTAGAGCAAAAAAAGATAGTCGTGTCGTTTATTTTATCATAATGACTGCTCTGTGATCCATTTGTTTTGCTCTTTACGAATTTTTTACGTTAGCAAATAAATTTTTATATTTTAGAATAATTTAATTAATTGGAGAGTAAGCCGATTTATATAGTCTGTATTCAAATATAAATAGTTCGCCTACAATAAGTATATGAAATTAAAATAGTTAATTTCCATGAGCAGAATTAAGGACAATTCTATGTTAAAGGCTTCATGTCGTTTAATACCTTTCCTATTCATAGCAGGATTAATCGCTTGCGGTGAGACCAGTGATAAAAAAGCTTATTCTATAAGGCCTGTTAAAGCTATTTTAATAAGTAACGCCGCAGCGTTTAATAATCATTCCTTTCCCGGTAAAGCCAAAGCAAGTCAAGAAGTTGATTTATCCTTTAATGAAGGTGGTTCTCTTATTGCTTTACCTATTAAAATCGGCGACAAAGTTAAAAAAGGGGAGCTTATTGCGAAATTAGATCCCAAAACCTTTGATGCGAAATTAAAAGCAGCTAGTGCAGAAGTACTTCGTGATAAACAAAATTTTAGCCGAGCTCAAGAGTTGATAAAAAAAGGACATATTTCAAAGGCTGATTTTGATTTACTAAAAGCTAAATTAGCGGTATCAGAAGCAAATATGGACTTAGCCCAAAAAGCCCTTAATGATAGTGTCCTTCTTGCACCATTTGCGGGACAAGTTGCTGATCGCTACGTAGAGAACTATCAAACAGTATCCAAACAACAGGTCATAGCACGTTTATTAGACAATTCACAAATTGAAATGGTAATTCAAATCCCTGAAAATGCCATCAGTTTGGTTCCTTATGCAAAAGATATCGTCGTACAATTTGATTCCTTTCCTCAACATTTAATTCCAGCGCAAATTAAAGAAATCAGTAATGAGGCATCTATTGATACCCGCACTTATCCGGTTACTTTAATTATGCAACAACCTAAAGATATAGAAATCTTACCTGGAATGGCAGGTAAGGTTAGAGGTAAAGTAAACCAAGGAAGCAAAGCCCAAAATAAAATAGTCCTACCGGTTTCTGCCTTAATGACTGTCGGCGAAGATAATAAGAGCTATGTTTGGGTTATTGATCCTAAAACTCAGCAAGTTCATCGCCAGCAAGTGATTATTGGTGAATTGACAGAAACAGGCATTACCATAGTAAAAGGTATCCGGCTGAATGAATGGATTGTGATCGCAGGAGTCCATTCCCTCCAAGAAGGGGACAAAGTCAGGATCTTAAATCAACAGGATAATAAATAAATGGCCTCTTTAGCAGATTATGCAATCAGCAGAAAAACAGTCAGTTTTTTTATTATTGCTTTAGTGAGCTTTGCCGGGACTATTTGTTTTTTTAATTTAGGTCGTTTAGAAGATCCTGAGTTTACCGTTAAAACAGCAATTATTACCACGCACTATCCCGGTGCCAATGCAGAGCAGGTTGAATTAGAGGTCACTGATCTTCTTGAGAAGGGTATGACCTCGAATTAATGTACTGCTTGCTTCTTATAAATAACTAGCAAATTTCTGCCAGACCAATTAATCCTGCTTGATTAATACGATCCCAAAATTGTTCCCAACGGCCTTTGGTTGA
>NZ_RZGQ01000048.1 GCF_003989735.1 Legionella sp. km772
AAAATCAAATAATCACTATAAAGATCAAGCATATCCATTTAATTCCCTCCCTAAAATTAAGGGCGGAATTCTAATGCTTTTTAGTCAAACTACAAGTTTATGTGCGTAACATGAGTTATTTTAGATGAATTAAGCAATAACCTAGATTTGAAAACCCGAAACCATGTCATTCAAGTTCTTAAAAAATATCAAGGACCTCTCGTTATCATATCGCATGATGAGGATTTTTTAGAGCAAATCGACTTGAATTCTAAGTATACTATCGAGGGAAATGCTTAACCTTATTAGATTTGAATTATTTAACCAATAAATGCTATGTTTATATGAGCTATTTAAAATTCTAAAGTTTAGATTCATGCCAAAAACCAACTCTTATGAAGACGCTACTCATTTAATAAATCAAGTGCTTGATAGCAACTTGCGCGCGGAAGGTAAAGATAATCTAGCTGCCAAAGAAATCGTACAACAAGGTTATGCTTACATAGCAAATAATATTTATAACAGAACTTTTTTAAATTGGGGGCTTTGGGATAAGCAGATATATAAAGAATTTAGCGACTTACATTATAATTTTGCAGCTTTATGCCCCTATCAAAGCGCTCACTCCCCTTTATTAATTTATTATGTCCTCAGGCCCTTAATCCAGCAATATTTCTTTGGCAAACGAATTTTAGAAGTTGGCCCAGGCAATGGGATTGGTCTAAAAATGTCCTCGCAATTATTAAAAAGCAATTATGCCCTCGGAATAGATTTAACCCATCCTCTGGTACGTAATGCAAAAAATAATTTTTCTATGGAAAATAAAGTAGACTTTATTCAAGGTGATGCTGAACATTTACCTCTAGAAAACGAAAGCTTCGATTTAATCACCAACATTGAAAGCTCTCACTTATATCCTAATCTCGAACTTTTTTTTCATGAGGTATGTCGCGTTTTAATTCCCGGAGGTTTTTTTTGCTATACCGACATAGAGCTTAAAAATAAGCTACAGTCAGAGCGATTAGATAACTTCCTCAAATCCAGAAACGATATCCGGGTTGTATTAAAACAAGATCTTACCAAACTGGTTCAAAATTCTATTTATATGAAACTCATAAAAAACGAAAAAAAATTTGTTGAAACCTGTATTACTATGTTTGGTACTGATCCAAAAGTTTTAGCCGCCGAGACCACCAACCTTGCTAATTCCATGGGTATGGCTTTTCTGCCTTGGTGGAAAATTTGGGTAAAAACCCCTATCATGCGCCCTATTGCTAAAGCGGCAAGAAATGATACTTATTGGGGAAAAAAACTTTATTTTTACTATCTTTTACAAAAAATTTAATCACTTTCAGCCCTTACCCACACCGTAAAAGAGCATTATAGGCTAAAATATAATAGTGACAGATGGCTTGGCACCTTATTTTATGATAAAATTGTGCTCATTTTTTCCTCAATTAGAAGTTAGGCAATGGCTAAAGACTACAGTCAATTTGAACAAAGAAAACGTGATCACATCGAACTTGCGCTTATGCCTGCAAACCAAAGTAGTGAATTAAACGCCTTTGATACTTATTCTTTGATTCATGAAGCCTTGCCTGATATTAATTTTAAAGATATCTCCATTCAAGGCCATCGCTTTAATCAACCCGTCCAAAAACCTTTTATTATTAGCTCAATGACAGCAGGGCATGCGAATGCCATTAATATAAATCGCTGCTTGATTGAGGCCTGTTCCCAAGCAGATTGGGCAATGGGTGTAGGTTCACAACGTAGGGAGTTAACTGATAAACAGGCCGCTTTAGAATGGGAGAGCCTTCGCCGTGATTTCCCCAAAGTAAGCTTATATAGTAACCTCGGTATTGCCCAAATTATCGGCACTCCCCTGGCGGCCATCGAACGTTTGCTTGAATCTTTACAAGCCTCGGCTTTAATTATACATTGTAACCCGCTGCAAGAAAGCATCCAACCCGAAGGCACTACGGATTTTAAAGGCTCTTGGGAGGCTCTTAAGCACCTTACCCAACAATTAGATACGCCCATCATCATTAAAGAAACTGGTTGTGGCTTCTCCAAAAGCACCCTATCCCGTCTAAATGATTTAGGAATAAAGGCTGTTGATGTTAGTGGCACGGGAGGAACGCATTGGGGTCGTATTGAAGGATACAGAGCTGCGCACCATGAGATAAAACATCAAACAGCCCTTACCTTTCGTAACTGGGGAATAGATACTATCCAAAGCATTAAAAATGCTATGGAAATAAAGCCCCATTTCGAAATCTGGGGCTCTGGCGGAGTTCGCCATGGTTTAGATGCTGCCAAATTATTTGCCTTGGGCGCAACTACAGTGGGTTTTGCCAAACCCATGCTTGAAGTTGCTTTGCAATCGCCAGAACAGGTACTACAAAAAATGGCTTTAATTGAATATGAATTAAAAACTGCAATGTTTTGTACTGGTAGCCTCGTACTTTCTGATTTAAAGGAGAAGATATGTCTCTAGCCCCTAATGCCGATACTTTATTTAAAGGCTTTTCAAAACTATCTCAGGAAGAGCGCTTTAATCGTTTACTTACTTTAGGCGCTTTGACACCGGAAGACATCTCTTTCTTAAAACAAGGCGGTGTAAAAGAAGCAGGCTTAGCCGATAAGCTTATAGAAAATGTTATTGGTTATTTCCAACTCCCTTTAGGTGTCGCAACTAATTTTAATATTGATGGACAAGATTATGTCATCCCTTTAGCGGTTGAAGAAACATCCATTATTGCGGCTTTATCAAAAACCGCCAAATGGATTAGACAACAAGGATCTATCACCACCTCAGTACAAGGAAGCTGTATTTTGGGGCAAATACAACTCGCAAAGGTAAATAACTTCGCAAAATTGCAGCATATTTTTGCAGAAAATCGCAGTTATTTAATCAAAAAAGCCAACGAAGACGTTGCTGCCACTATGGTAAAACGAGGCGGAGGTGTTAGAGATCTAGACCTTCGTCTTTTAAAAAGGGACGATGGCAATGATATGGCAGTTATCCATCTTACCATGGATAGTTGTGATGCCATGGGTGCCAATATTATTAATCAAGTTTTAGAATACTTAAAAAATCCTATAGAAGAGCTTACTGGTGAGGAAGTCACCATGTGCATTTTATCGAATTTAAACGATCAAAAATTGACTACAGCCAACGTTACTATTAATAACATTGATCCTGAATTAGGCCATAAAATTGAAGAAGCCTCGCTATTTGCTGAAATGGATCCCTATCGGGCGGCCACTCACAACAAAGGGGTCATGAATGGTATTGATCCTGTTTTAATCGCAACGGGGAACGATTGGCGCGCTGTTGAAGCGGGCATTCATGCTTACACTGCCCGTACCGGTAAATATAAAGCGGTTACTACTTGGCGCTATCGAAATAATCAACTTATTGGCGAATTTACTGCCCCAATTATTGTTGGGACAGTCGGAGGAGTTACTTCTTTGCATCCTACGGCAAAAATGTGTTTGCGGATGATGAACATTACATCTGCTAATCATTTATCCAAAATTATCGCAGCAGTTGGTTTAGTACAAAATTTAGGTGCGCTCAAAGCCTTATGTACTGACGGAATTATTCAAGGGCACATGAAATTGCATATTGATAATTTATTGTTAGTCACTGATGCGAATGAAAAAGAGATCCCTGAGCTAAAAATCCGTTTACAAGAATGGTTAAACATGTATAAACGGGTCAGTGTCAATAATGCTTATGACTTATTGAACGAAATACGTCAGGCCTCCGCTGCAGTATGAAGTGGACTATTCCTGCCAAAACCTTCTTACTTGGTGAATATGCGGCACTGGAAGGCGCATCAGCCCTTCTAGCGGCCACCTCACCCTGTTTTGAGTTAACCATAGCTCAACAACCAACGGCCGCTATTCATCCAGAATCACCAGCTGGCCGTTGGTGGGACAAACAACACCTTAATAATTACGCGTTATTTTTTAAAGATCCCTATCAGGGCTGTGGAGGCCTTGGAGCATCGAGTGCACAATTTATTGGTGCCTACTTAGCCAGTACTTATCTAAAACAAGAACAACCCAGCTTAAAGGCCATGCTTGAAGCATACTACGAATGTGCATGGAATGGCCAAGGTGCAAGACCGAGCGGTTATGATGTAATCGCTCAAACGCAATACGGCTGTGTTTTTGTTAATAAAGACAAAATACAAATTCACTCTTATGCATGGAATTTTAATGATTTATCTTTCCAGCTCATTCACACAGGCATTAAACTAGCAACCCATCATCATTTACAAGAGATAAATCTAAATATTCCTACTGATGAGCTATCAGCAATTGTAGATAAAGCCAAGCATGCCTTTGAGCAAAACAACAGCCTCTTATTCATTGAGTCAATAAATGCTTATCATCATGAGTTAAACAGGCTAAATTTAGTCGCACACCATAGTTTAGAATTAATTGAAGAGTTCCGTAGCTACCCAGAGGTTTTAGCAGTTAAAGGATGTGGCGCCTTAGGAGCTGATATTATTTTAATCATTTGTTTAAAGAATCAAGTTGCTTCATTAAAAATGAAACTCTTGCGCCTGAATAAAAAAATACTTGCATCAGAAATTAATTTAACGCAAAAATCAAACAAACTATTGAATAATTAATAACTTAGTTCGTATTAAGACATGCTCGTAAAAAAAACACTCTGTAAATAGATGAAAAAATTAAATAAAAGACTTGAATTTTTTCCCTGATCCGGTATGATTTCAGCCTCTTTAGGGCCGTTAGCTCAGGTGGTAGAGCAGGAGGCTTTTAACCTCTGTGTCGTAGGTTCGAATCCTACACGGCCCACCAAGATTAATAAACCTACCACGGTTTATTAAGTTGTATTTTCAAATGAACATCCCGTAAGGGCCGTTAGCTCAGGTGGTAGAGCAGGAGGCTTTTAACCTCTGTGTCGTAGGTTCGAATCCTACACGGCCCACCATATTGGTCAAAAGACCAGAAAAAAACGCATTACCCGAACTGCGCTCGTAGCTCAGCTGGATAGAGTACTTGGCTTCGAACCAAGGTGTCGGGGGTTCGAGTCCCTCCGAGCGCACCATTTAATCCTTTTAAAATCAAACAGTTAGCTCGACGCTGTGTCATAAAAACCAATCTACTGTGGCAAAAACGTGTCATAAACCTGTGTCATGAAAACCAACTACGCGGGTAAACACACATCATGAATACGCTCTGCCGCCGTTCTTAAATGCTCACTAGAAAGGTGTGCGTAACGCAGCACCATTTCATAAGTTGACCAACCACCCAATTGCTGCAGCTCGTGTAACGGTGTACCATTCTGGACATGCCAACTTGCCCAAGTATGGCGTAAATCATGCCAACGAAAATCACTAATGCCTGCACGCTCTAATGCTTTTCGCCACGCGTGATTGTTACAGCGTGTCACCGGCTGTCCTTGATAGGTAAAAACATACGTAGGATTTTTACCTATTTGCTCTTTTAGTATCGCAATCGCTTGTTGGCTCAATGGGACAGGGATGGGGCGTTTTGATTTAGATTCATCGGCATGAATAAGCGCATGCCTTTTTTCTAAATGAATTTCGCTCCATTTTAGTTGAGTCACATTGGATTCCCGAAGACCCGTTATTAAGGTAAAAGAAGCCATATCCTTGAGGTGGCTTGGCAGTTCTTTTAATAATTGACTGGCTTCGTTCTTGGTTAACCAACGAATACGTTTATTTTCAACTTTTCTCATTCGGATAACGGGTAATGCTTCTAACCATCCCCACTCTTTTTGAGCACGGTTTAAAATGGCTCTGACTAACTCCAGAACCCGATTAACCGTCGTTGCTGTAACGTTCGATTGCTCCTTCTTTTTTGCAATAGATTCGATTAAGTCACGATCAATGTCTGTTAATTTTTTTGTTCGAAAATGTTGATCGAGCCAAGCTAAATGAATTTTATCCGTTTTCAGACTGCGTTTATGCGCAGATTCCTCTAGCCATCGAATTACTGCGTCCATCCATGTTTTATTGGGGATTGATTTTATCTGCTTTTCAGTCCATAACTCATGTTTTAATTGAGCATGAAAATATTCAGCATCTTGCTTTACTTCAGTCCCAGTACTTTTACGTACTCGTTTTCCTTGGTGGAAAATGTCAACCCACCAGATCCCATCTCTTTTGTAGAGCGCCATGTTTTACTACTCCTATTATGGACACCCTGCGACGCATCGCAGCTAGAGTACTTGTTTCTAATATGCATCACAAGATCTTGTTCTAAAAAAACCCAACTTCTACCAACCTTGACACCAGGTAATTTCCCAGTGGCAGCCATACGTCTAATGGTTTCTCTATGTGCACCAAAAAATTGTGCCGCCTGATTGATATCCAGTGTTTTCATGTGAACTACTCCTATTCGCTATCGCTATGCAATTTGTTTTTGTTCATTTGAATGTCGAGGATAATCTGATAGAGCCTTGTTAGAGCTATTTCGGACGAAAAATGTGAAGGTATCATTTGATCATGATAAATTGAACGTATGCTGCTGATGGGCGACCCTGTATGATTAGCAATATCCTTTAAAGTAAAATGTGTCGATGACAATAAATAGTCAATTATCCCTTTGTAAATAGTGACTTTGAATTTGCACTGGCACTTCATAAGATGGCACTCCTGTAATAGCCACAATTATTATTGTGTTATGACTTGAAAAATTGCTTAGTAATCTCTTACCACGTGATATTTTCGTCAGATGTGTTAATATCTAGTTTTACATCAGTGTAATTAATTACATCGGTGTAAACTATTACATTAATGTAACTAAGTCAAGGTATGTCAACAATTCTTTTAAACGATATTAATCAACTTTCATTGGCGGAAACGCTCACAGATTTAATTGAACGTGAGATTAGACTTACGCCGGCTGCGCTTGCTCGGAAATTAGGAATTCCAACTAATAAAATCACTCGCATCCTAAATGGAGATGTGACCGATCCTAAAGCAAGCACTTTGCTGCAAATTGCAAATTATTTTGACATCACTATTGAACAATTACTTGGTTTGGCACCTATTGTGAAAGAAGGTACTTCACAAGGATTAACAGCGACACAAACGTTACCAATTTTTGAATTGAGTCATCCAGAGAAAATGATAAAAGAGTGGTATCGCTGGGTACCCAATGATATTGCCGGAGATTATTTCACGCTAGCGCTTGATACGGACTTGTATGAACCCACTTTCCAGCAAAATTCGCTACTGATTATTAATCGAGATGTGGCTCCAGATGATCGCTCTTATATTTTGATTAAAAAAAACAACAACGCCGATCATTATTTGATAAAGAAATACGTGCAAGAAGGTGATCAGCGCTATCTGTATCCGATTAACCCTAAGCTACCCGTAGAAATTTTCGATAAAAAATTGTACACCGTTGTTGGCGTAATCCTTGAGGTACATCAAAAATTGCGCACTAAAAAATAAGTTGTAAGGATGTAAAGATGGAGAAGTTGAATCAAATAAACAAATTTTTACGGTTTATTTACCAGCATGTTGTTGTCAGGTTTGTTGGTCAAGTCAGAGAGCCTTACCTTATCCGTATTGATAATATTTTTACTGACCCAAACAGCAACGAATTATCGGTTGCTTTTCATGTTGCCAATAAACGCGTTAATCAGGAAATGACCGTCGCTGATTTTGTGAAATCCGATATGATTTATCTTGTTGATCCCCGCATTGTTTTTGATATGGGTCAACAATTTGGTTCAAATGCAGAAAAGCTTGTGGTTTCAAAACAGAAAGACCCTAATTTAAAAGCAAAATGTGTTACTGGCCTCAAGCGGGTGTTTATCGATGACTAACGTCTTGGCTGGTAAATCAAAAACCCCGCTTCAGTTTAAGGTATTTCATACGTTGCTAGGTTTTGCAGTTTTCTTTTCTTTAATAACGATCCCCGCTGAGGTTCAAGTTATTAATATCTTTGGTGTGACAATATCCTCAGAGTTTTTGTGGTGGCCTGTAGTTTTTTTTGTGTTGCGATTGATCCACAGTGTCTATGGGTTGGCATACCTTCGACATACGGTTTATTTAGTGATTTTGTTCCATGCCGTTTATATTTTGTTTTTAAAATTTGCCATTTGGTTACCAGCATCATCATTCTGGAAGATGCAAGAAGTATATACACAAGTACTCGGCAGAGATTTTTTTTATATTGTAAAAAGCTCATTATTCTTATGGGGTTGTGTCCTACTACCAACACGCATGAATATAAAGCAAAGCCAATATGTATTTTTTTCTTCATTGCTTATCTTTTTTATGCTGAATATGCTTTGGCTTAATCCCCAAGATGAAGTGAATAAATTAGAGTTGATCATTGGATTAATGATCTTCTGTTTTTTGAATCTCTTCTTCCAGATGTTATGTGATCTGATTTCTAAAATTGAGCAAATCGAAGCTTTGAGCGACGCTGATAATGGTCTATTCAAATTTAGGCCACAACAGCATTCATTGAAAGATAGCAACGCATTTAAATACCATCATATTCTGTTTTGTTCGAGTATCGTATTTTTTATTGCATCAAAAACAATGGCGGCTAAATTCATCTCAATAGGGTTTCTGACCATTAATGTTGGAGGCATTGTTTTTTCACTGGCTTACTTAGCAGCAGACATGATGACTGATGTGTATGGCATTGAGCGCACCAAGCAGATGATCCTGTTTGTTATTTTTTGCAACCTACTGTTTGTTTTTGATGTTTGGATAACAAACTTGCTCGCTATTCATGAAAATGATTCTTTTAGGGCGATTTTGCATAATCAGGCGCGCATGTTTATTGCCTCAGCCACAGCTTTTTTTCTTGGTATGACTATTAATTCAACGGTAATTTCCATTATTAAATCCAGACAACGAAAGAGAGGTATTTCGCTAAAAAAAGAGTTTATTACTACCGTATGGACGAGAATTGCTACTTCTTCAGCCTTTGGAATCATTATTGATGTCAGTCTTTTTTCATTGGTCGCTTTCTATGGCATAGTACCCACCGAAAAACTAAGCAGCATCATTATCTTTGAAGACGCTTACAAAATATCCTATGAAGTTTTGCTGGCACCGGTTTCAATCCTGCTGATTTATTTTCTCAAAGTAAAAGAAAAAGTCGATATTTATGATGAACTATCGAATTTAAATCCATTCAGGATTGACACTAATTACAAACTGAGTGCAAACAAATTTGCAGAAAATTATATTCCACCAAAGCGGAGAAATGATGGATAAATACTTACATGATTTTATGACGACAACAATAGAGATAGCTGCATCAAATCCTGTAGCGCCTTATGGTGCGATCATTGTTTATGACAATAAAGAAATTTTATTGAAATCGGTTAATAGTGCACACCATCATCCATTAATGCATGGTGAACTATCTGTTATCCATACTTTGTTTAATAATGGCTTCAATGGTGATGTTAGCAAGCTAAGCCTCTATACTACCGCTGAACCTTGCCCTATGTGTGCTGCTGCGATTTACTGGGCAATGATTCCAAAAGTAGTGTATGGCACATCTATTCCTTTCCTCCATGATTTATTTGGTCGACAAATTGAGGTTAGAGCTACAGAAATTTTTTCAAAGACACCGAATTTTTATACTTGTGAGCTTATTGGTGGCGTCAAAGAAGCAGAGTGCAATCAATTATTTATTAAAGCAAAAGAATTAAGAGACCTACAATCTGTCAAATAGGACGTTTGATTGACTGGCAAGAATTCCACCAGTAATTGTTCCTTTATAGAAGGATGACCTCTTATTAATTTCTGCGGCACGAATATTAATTTGATTCCAACCATGGTTTATTAAATATTCAAAAGAAGTGGCAAATACAACTCTTGGTATTTTTGTCCAAACAACAGCGCTTTGGCACATCGAGCAAGGCTCGGCCGTGGTGTATAGAGTCACTTGTGACCAATCCACCTGAGGATGTTCTTTAACGCAATTGTTGATTGCCACCATCTCCCCATGGAAAGTTGGATTAACTTTGCTTGCATTGAGTCCTTTTGACAAGATTTTACCTGTTTGATTGTCAACGATGAGGGCAGCAAAAGGAGCCTTTGGATTGTTTTTTGCCAGATCAATGGCTATTTGCATATAATATTCATCAGATTTTTTAGCCTGGATCTGATTGGTGTCGGCTGCGAAGCACTGCAGGCCATTCATAGTAAAAAAAACAATCATTGAAATAATAAATTTGTTCATTTGTGATCCTCTCTGCCTCGATAATTATCTTTGATCCACCACGATTTTTACTGGCCTCAGTCTTTATGGTTACTATAGTTAGCCATTTTTTTTTGCTATCCAAACAAGATGATGCTCTTGATCGCTTTCTTTTAAGAGAATTTCAAAGCCATATTTTTTAAGATACTGTTCATAAACATTAGGGCCTAGGCTGTAAAAATGAAGCTCTTGATTGAGCATGTTACTGTCAGTCCATTCATATTCACTATCACCGCTTGTAAACTCAAGTATCCCCCCTGGCTTTAACCACTCAGCGAAACGAGTAATCATAAGCTCATGGTCCGATTTTGGAAGATGAAAAAGACACCACCACTCGACAATAGCATCAACAGTTTCATTGAATTCAATAGTGCGAACATCACCATATAAGCCACGCATTTTCGGGCATTTCTTTTTAGCGATGTTTAGTAATTCTTGCGACCCATCAACGCCGGTAACCTCAAAGTTTTTTTCAATAAAATAATCCGCAATAGGAAACCCGGAGCCACAACCAATATCAAGGATGTGTGATTTTTCCGGTATATAATTTATTAAAGCATCGAGGTATTTTTGTTCAGTATTAAAAGAATCGCGCATGTTAGCAAAGCCAACTGCAATGTTATCGTAAGATTTTCCTTGATTGTTCATCTTGTTACCCTAACTTTCATAATATTTTTTTCATATAATACCGTTTGTGGCCTGGCGGACAGGCTTCAAGAACACCAAAGATTTCATACCCTGCTTTCAAATAAAAGTCTTTGGCTTGCCAATCAAACGTATCTAAATGCGAAAGACTAGCCCCCATTGATTTAGCTTCGTCCTCAACTTTTTTCAGCAAAAGGCTTCCAAGTTGTTGGCCACGATGACTTTCCTCAACGAACAAAACATCGACATAGAGCATTCCCCAGCAATACATTAATGAGTTTATTCCAGCTATTACAGAGCCGTTTTCGTCCTTAATATGAAAATTTAAACTTACAAAATTGTTGTCCTGTGTAAATGGAGCATGGCTTCTATTGAAGGTAACAATTTTATCATCAACAAACTGCGTTTCTTTTTCATTACTAATAGCAATTTCCAAACTCATAACATCTTCCTAAGAAAAATTCTTGAATGTTCACGCCAATATTTTTTAATTTCACCCATACGCACATAGCCATTTTTTAAATAAAATTCCTCTGCTTGAAAGGACCAAGTATCCGTTATAGAGGAAACACAACTATGCTTAACAGCTTCTTGTTCTGCCGCATTTATTAACTTTGTACCATAACCTTGTTTTCTGAGTTTTTCATCAATCCATAACACTTCAATATAGACTGATTCAGTATCAAAATGTGCTTGTATGCCGCCAAGTATCTCTCCCAAATCATTTTTTAAAAACACTGAAAACTCTTTGTCTCTAGTCTCACCCATTAGGCGTTCATAATGAACAACAAGTCCCTCTACCACAGCATCATTGTCAGCTTGATTAGGTTTGTGATCGACAATTATTTTGTATGTGCTGTTTAGTATTAACTCCGCAGTTTGATCATTTTTTTGAATAATCCAATCAGCAATAGATTCCGCGACCTGATTTATTGCCATTCTTGTTGTATCTAAGGTTTTCACGAATGCTTTGTTATTCCAATCTGCCAATTGATCCCAGGCACTAAAAGACAAATCGCTCCAACAATTTTCTTTCAATACATGCTGCATCCACTGAGGATCTTGGTGATGCATGCGAAGCCAAGAAGACCAATTCAACATATTTTGATCAGTACCATACGTATTACGTTGTTTAAGACGTTGAATTCGTTCAAAATCACTCACATCCAAAAGGCAAAAATTGATTTTACCTATCTGTTTAGCAGAAGGGCACGCCAGAATCTCACCTAAAACAATTTGACCAAGCAAGCAGGCATCTTTGCCATCGCTTAATAATTTCTGCAGCCATTTTTCTGTAGACTCCTGACGCCATTTTTTATCAGCACCCTCAGGGACTCCAATATCGTCAAAATCATAAACGGCAATATTATCTGCCAAAAGTTTTTTTAGATGTGGCATTACCGCTGTTTTACCACTGCCACTGGCACCGCCTATAAAATATAACATCATAAAACTTTCCTCGTCTTGTCGGACTGACAAGCTCTCTCTATTGCACCATTTGGTAGAAAAACGGGCTGTAAGTGTTCAAAGCATTGCATCCGATCGTCACCACCTTCATCAGACAGAAAGATGTATTCACAATAATCGGCGATGTCCTGAATAATACGTTCAAAACGATAGTAGCAAATGGCATCCTGGTTTATCTTTGTTTGGCCATAGCCCTGATAAAATAGTGATTCCTCTTCAGTGGCTGTGCGACCGCTGTCCCAAATACCCGCGCCGACAAACATCAAATCACGTTCTTTGGGGGCAAAGATGAGGGTATCCCAGTCAACAATATAAAGGGCTCCTTCTTTATCAACAATCAAGTTCCAGCCATGGATATCTGCATGGCATAAAATATATTCGAGGTGCTGCTTTTGGAGCGTTGCCGCAAGCTTTTCAGCGCGTTCAACAAGTTTAAGTATTTCACTACTTTTGGATTTCAGGAACAATGCCATTTTTACAGCAACAGGCTCTTCAAAAACCTCATTTTCAATGCGCATAAGAAATGCTTTGACGGTTTCTCGCCATTTGGAAGAAAATACTTCTCGTGGTGTGCCACTTGTTAGGGTGTTTGGAATATCGGTGCTGTGAAGCTTTTTAATGGCCGCCCCAAATTGAACCCACTGATCTTCTGATAGTTTGGCTTCTACGCCATTACAACCCTTGACATAAGGGTAGAGAATCGCCTTAAAGGATGCCAAGCTTGTCCAAAGTTGCCTTGTCTTGGTTGCAAGAGGCGGGATCACTTGCTTAATACCCAAGTCAGCAAGATATTTAGGAGCTGAAACTGAAGCATCAATAAATTCACCGCGTCGTAACTTTAGGAAGTAATCCACTTGGCTGCTTGTCGTGACCTGATAAACAGCTGTATTGAAATCAGCGCCAAGAGGCAGAAACGCTATCTTTTCCACAGTCAATCCATATGCATCCTGTAAACACGCAATGATTTTTTCATCTTTAAGGTCAGGTTTTATTAGCATCGTCTTAGCCCCCAGGCCGGGGGGCTAAGACGATGCTATCTAGAAAGATACTATTTAATATTAACTTAATCATTACGACAGCCCTTTTTTAAATCTGCAAGATCTGGTTTATTCTACTTATACCCCACTAATTCCTAAACTAAGAGATTATGGGCCAATGACTAATACGCGTGCAGTTCGAAGAATTCTGCAACTTTGTTTTGATAAAGCTGCTGAAATTCTGGCTGTATCTCATCCAGATGAATCAGACGGAATGCGTGAAGTTACAGTCCACTGGCTCAGGCATACTGCTATTTCTGAAGATGTAAAGAGTAGACCTCTGAATCACGTTCGAGATGATGCTGGTCATCAGTCAATCATTACAACTAATCGGTATGTTAATACACTTCACCGTGAACGCCATCAATCAGCAAGAAATAAGCCAATTCAACCATCCAAAGATAACCGCTGTGCCAGTCGGGATTCCCCAACCGCTAGGCTACTAGAGGCTATTAACGCTAGAGCGCTGGCAGAGCCGTTGCTCAACTCTTTCTACCGTAGGTAAATGAGTTATGCGTAACTATATGCCATTCTTCTCTAGCTATCAATTTTCTTGGCTAGCAAGATTAGTTTTCATTTTTGTATTATAGTTTCCATGGGGGTTTGGGGGTCGTCTGAAAAGGACTATATTTTTCTCTTTCTTTTGCTCGAGAAGACTCTGTTGAAGCCATATATCCTGGCTCAGTCTTCCTTATTTCTTGCATTTTATCTTTGTATTGTCCTGTTGTTTTTGGTGTGATGGTAAGTTGTGTATCATGGCTCACACGATCTTCTGCAAAAATCAATCCTTCGCGGCGGGAAAGCCATTGACTGACAGGCGTTAGTGAACCGACCACAGGCTCTGCAATTTGTTGAAAAACTGATGGGCCATTCTCGCTGTTAGTGAAGCAAACTACTGCTTCATTGGTTCGTAAATTAATTGCAGTGAATGCTCTGGATGTTTCATTATCACCCCAGTGAAATGCAATAGGATCGCCATTATCAGCAGTTTGTAGTCCCATACCAATACCCCAACTGATCTGGTGTAACGTTTCTTCTGACACCTTGGCATCCATGGCTTTTTGATCTTTTCCTGCTAAATTAAGTTGTGGCT
Organism: Legionella sp. km772; assembly: GCF_003989735.1. GTDB lineage: Bacteria > Pseudomonadota > Gammaproteobacteria > Legionellales > Legionellaceae > Legionella. The sequence continues at coordinate 14,476 of NZ_RZGQ01000048.1, forward strand.
CAAACATATGACTTCGAATAAATTCATCATGAAGACATGCGTTTAAAAATTTCGCATAATCTTCGGAGGTCGTTACTAATGAAGCGGCTGGATTTGCCCGACTTGGTAAGGAAGGTGCTCTTTCATCTGGAGATCCATCTGCCTTATGGCCAACAGCGCGTTTTGTTTGTTTATCAGATTCTTCTGGAAATGGTACAAAGCTGGTGTGGTTCATTTCTAATGATTCGTCATCAAACACTTCTCGTGATAACTCATCTAGAGGCTTCCCTGCGATATGCTCAACAACCTCATTCAAAAAGCAATAAGCTAAGCCTGAATAATTAAAACTAGTTTCTACTGTCGCAACATCTGTTGCCCCAACATACGCTTCCGGCTCATCTGGTTTAAACCAATTAGGCAGGCTAGCTTGGTGCGATAATAAGTTACGTGGGGTCAGTAATTTATAATTAGGATGATCCCGTAGTTCGGGTGGGCCAAAATCACATATTTCATGAAGAGGTCGGTCAAGGCCACTTTCCGGTGCTTCACCTAGCCGACTGAACTTACCATCCTCAACCATTTTTAAAACAATATAAGCAAAAACAGGCTTACTAAGCGAGGCTGCTTGAAATACAGTGCTATCCGTAACCGCTTCGCCGGTGTTGGTATTAATAACACCTGCTGTCTCTGTGGCAATATCTCCGTCACCAGATACTCGTGCCAAGGTTACACCGGGGATCTTAGCCTGCTCAATCATTGTTTTTATAGGAGCCAAATCAAGGCTAAGACCAAGCGCAGGCAACGCATCTTCTAACTGAGGACTCCATGCCTCCATTTGATGACCGTGGGGTGATGTGTGTAGCTTAACACCTAAGTGCTCAGCTAATTCTTCAGCAAAAGGAATATTTAGGTTTTTAGCGTACTTTGGACTTTCAAATTCGCCACAACTAAGATAAATTTCAGGTGGCGGTGGCTTTTTTCCACTATCAATTATTTTTTCAAGTTTTCCCCTATTATTTATTGATGGTGACTGTGCTACTACTTTGCCAAACCATTCAGGATGCTCCATCCCCATGTAAATACTAGCAGTTCCACCTAAACTGGCACCTACCAAGACTCTTTTATCAGGATCAGTTGGTATTTTGATCCCGCGCTTCACTAACTCAGGCAGTAATTCTTGATGAATAAACTTTGCATATTCATCAAGCCTATATTTAAGATCAACTGTCCTTGCTCCCATTCCAGTTAATGCATCTGCTGGTTCAAATTCAACACCTTTCTTTATCGCTTCTGCTTCTATACCTTGCTCTGGTGTAATGAAAATGACCGCAGTATTCTTACTAAGCAACTTATCAAGACGCTCAACGGTATTACCTAATTGGTAATACCTGCCATCACTAATTATAACAACTTGATCGATGTCGCCCTCACCTTGAGGTGCGAAAACTTGTATAGAGCGAGAGATTTTAGAAGGATCTTCAAGATTAGAAGGGTCTACAATTTTATCATCTACACTCACAAGAGAAACACGCGCTTTGTTTGCTGCGTCAGAAAAAAATTTGCCAAAATCAAAGGCAATATTTTTATCATTAACTGGTAGTCCTAATGTTGATATGTCTTTATCAGGATCGGCGCAGAAAAAGCTGGATTTATCATCATAAATTTTTTGATATTTACTAAACTCATCTGATAGTGCACTAACTGGAGGTGGATGTCCTGTTAAAGACCATATCTTGGCTATATTACTTTGCGATACAAATTGTAACTTATTAGCCTCGGCAGGAAATATCGCTTCGAGTTGAAAAGGCTCTTCCGTTGGTAACGTTGTTATCTTCAAATTTGTGTCAATATATAATAATTGTTGTTCAAATAAAACATAGGATTGCTTGTGTTCTAAGATGGTGCTTAACTCGTCTGAATCCATTGTTGTTGGATCGATAGACATCTTAATTAATCCACACCCCACACCGTAGAATAATGTATCTGCTGCCTGTAATTCTTCTCGTGTTTTTGCTGGAGGTTTATCAACTGGTATTGTGCTGGGTATTACAGGAAAAAATGAAGACGGCCTATATGCAACATCACCATAAAAATGTGTGGCTTCTTTATTACTATGTTTAGGATCTAATTGTACATAATAATAGGTTACCAGCGCATCTTTCGGCATTGTGTTGCGACGACACATGACATCTGTATCAGATAGTTGTGTTAACTCCTGAGTTTCTTCTAATGTAGAACCATAGCCGTGAAAATCACCTTGAAGATAAAGGTTTTTTTTTGTACCGGGCTTATCATCTACATCTGACAATTTACCTCTAGGAAATAGAAAATAAACCTCCGATTGTCCATCGGATTTTTCTTCAATAATAGGGGTGCCAAAATCTTTAACTTGTTCCCAAAATATTTTAGACATCTCTTTTTGTTGTGCAACAGATAAACCTTTATAATAATCAGCGTATTTATCTAAAACATCTTGAAATGTAGGTGTGTCAGAATCGTTAGAATAATCTGCCCAAAACTTTATAGGTAGTGACTCATTGCCAGTGGCATTTTTTAGCCTTTTAATAAACTCTTGGGAGATTGTCATCATAGATACCTATCTATCCACGTGGTGTAAGTTAATTATAGTGCTTATCATTTCAATAACTCCAATAATTGTCACGCCACTCTTCGTACTTATTTTACCAAGGTTTCATATTGAAGGGAGATGGGTTAAAGATTTCTTGTTCCTCTTCTTCCGTCTTTTTAGTTTCTATATCCTTATTAGGCTCAATTTTTTCTCGTTTAGAGATAGAAGGCTTGGGTTCCATTGAAAGTGGATTTGGAGCAAGACTTTGATCTTTCGTGACTTCATCTTTTTCTTGTGCTTTCGGATTTGGTATGGGCACTAAATTATTTGCTAGCCGTTGGATAAATGCATCGTATAAGGTTAATGTGGGCATGGTAATACGAAGAGAAAGCATGTTTCCTTTCTCATCTTGAATAAGTTTCATGCAATCATCGGGAAGATGATTTTCCTCTTTAAACTCATTAAAGTCTTTTATAATTGCTTCCATGAACTTTTTTAATTCATCTCTTTGTTCTTCAGTTAATACATTAGGCTCACAAAGCAATTTAATCGTAAGGGTCATTGATTCGCGATCATTATCAACCAGCAATAGTCCTTTGGCGATCAACTCCGCAATTATTTCTGGGTCAAAACTAGACTCTGAATCAAGTTCTTCTGAACTAAACTCGCCTGTCATTTCATCCGTAGTCTCAACTACTTTACGTGGTTTAGTAAGAGACTTATCTTCACCAGAATTTGCTTCTTCCTCAGATGTCTTACTAGAGGTGGCACTATCACCACCGCCACTACCTCCGCCATGTCCTGAACAAAGGCGTTTAGGCGCAATTTCTTTAAAACAAGTCTTACAGCGTTGTTTTGCTCCTTCAGCAGCAGCCTCTTTTTTTTCTGCCTCTTTGTTTTTTTCTTTTTCTTTGTTTAATAGTTGTAGTTAGCTAGGTCCGGGGATCTGGAACAAAATTCAGGAAAAATAAGAGCTATTCCCGGTTTGTTAGTTCATTCACCTTACTCTCAGAATGGCTTATCCACAAGTCCATAGGCCAGGAGAG
>NZ_RZGQ01000049.1 GCF_003989735.1 Legionella sp. km772
CAAGTGAAATAAAAAAATCTAAAAATCCTTCTTCCAGCTTCATTCCTATATCCATTTAAATGAAGCTAGCCTCTCATTATTTACCGATTTAAGCTAGATTTTTTTCATGAGGTGGCCCTGTGATTTACCCGAGAAACTATACAAATTTTCACCCCAATCGTTTATAATCTCCTATTGAATTTTTATTTAGGTAGAAAGTTACTTATGGTGTTTGTTGCTTGTGGACTAAATCATAAAACCGCACCTATTAATGTGCGTGAGCGAGTCGCATCCACTTCGGCTACCCAAGATCTTTTGCTCAATAATTTAGTGAATTTGCCTACAGTCAATGAAGCAGCTATTTTATCCACCTGTAACCGAACAGAAATTTATTGTGATACCGAAGACCCTGAACGTTTAGCTCATTGGCTTGCGGAAGAACATCAATTACCCCAAGATTCCCTATCACCTTTTTTCTATTTGCATCAGGGGCATCAAGGGATTAAACACACTCTAAGAGTAGCTAGTGGCCTAGATTCAATGATGTTAGGCGAGCCACAAATATTAGGCCAGATGAAAAAGGCCTACCAACACGCCTGTCGGTTGGGCACCGTAAAAAAACAATTGCGCCCGGTATTTGAATACATCTTTTCCGCATCCAAAAGAATTAGGACCCGCAGTGGTATTGGAACGAATCCCATATCAATCGCTTATGCAGCCGTACAATTAATCGGACAATCTTTTGCCAACTCCAATTCACTCAATGTTTTTTTAATCGGCTCAGGGGAGACTGCAACCTTAGTGGCCAAATACCTTCATGAACAAGGGGTTCACCAGTTTATGGTGGCCAGCCGCACCTTAGAAAATGCCAAAAAATTAGCGCATAACTTCAATGGCAAAGCCTTGTCTATTGGTGATATTCCGCAATATTTAGCGCATGCAGATGTGGTCATTTCAGCCACAGCCTGCCCCCTGCCTTTCATTAATAAAAGTTTAGTAGAACATGCTTTAGTCCAAAGGGAACAGCGGCCAATGTTCTTTTTAGATTTAGCGGTTCCCCGCGACATTGAGTCTAATGTGGCTGAGTTAGAACACGTCCATTTATATAATGTTGATGATTTACAATTAATGATTCAAAAAGGGATGGCTGAGCGACGTAATGCAGCCGTTCAAGCTGAGCAATTGATTGAGCACGAGTTAAATAATTACATCCTCTGGCATCGTTCTTTAAAAGCGAACACGGTAATTTGCGATTATCGTACGAAAATGCAAGCACTAGCGCAAAAAGAACTCGAAAGGACCATGAAAAAACTAGCCTCAGGCCAAGATCATCAAACGAGTTTAGCCGAGTTTTCAGAACGTTTAATGAATAAATTAATCCATTATCCAACTACTGCCTTAAAACAAATGGCATGGGATAATCGAGAAGACTTATTATCCTTAGCCCAATATCTTTTTAATACAACTACAGACTACACAAGCTATGAAGAAATCCCTTGAGTTAAAATTACAACAATTGTTAGAGCGCTTTCAAGAAGTGGGCCGCTTATTATCAGAGTCGTCGGTAATTGCCGATCAAGAACAATTCAAAGCACTCTCGAAAGAATATGCCCAATTGGATCCAGTAGCCAATTGCTATCAATCCTATTTAGAGGCTCAAGAAAACTTGGCTTCTTTAGAAGAACTTCTCAGTGGTGATGATAAAGAATTAGCGGCAATGGCAGAAGAAGAGCTGCCCGATGCGAAAAAGCACATTGAAGAATTAGATGAACAATTACAATGGCACCTTATTCCTAAAGATCCCGATGATGAACGCAACATTTATTTAGAAGTGCGCGCCGGGACAGGTGGTGATGAGGCTGCTATTTTTGCTGGTGATTTATACCGCATGTACAGCCGTTATGCGGAGACCCAAGGTTGGCAGATAGAACTGATTAGTGCCAATCATGGCGAGCATGGCGGTTATAAAGAAATTATTGCCCGAGTGAGCGGTAATGCTGTTTATTCCCAATTAAAGTTTGAGTCTGGTGCTCATCGCGTGCAGCGTGTCCCTGAGACTGAGTCACAAGGTCGGGTTCATACCTCGGCCTGTACGGTTGCGATCATGCCCGAAGTTGAAGAAATTGATCACATTGAAATCAATCCAGATGATTTAAGAATTGATACCTACCGCTCTTCAGGAGCTGGTGGTCAGCACGTGAATAAAACGGATTCAGCCATTCGAATTACCCATATTCCTACCGGGGTGGTAGTAGAGTGCCAAGATGAGCGCTCACAACATAAAAACCGCGCCAAAGCTATGTCCTTACTAAAAACGCGATTGCTTGATGCAGAACAAAGTAAACAGAAAAAAGAACAAGCCCAAAATCGCAAACTACAAGTGGGAACAGGAGATCGCTCCGAACGCATCCGCACCTACAACTTCCCGCAAGGCCGTCTTACTGACCATCGTATAAATCTCACTATTTATCAATTAACCGATGTCATGGAGGGTGACTTGTCTGCCGTTATTGACTCCTTAAAACGAGAATATCATGCAGAATTACTTGCTGAATTAGGGCGCCATGAATGAGATTAAAACGGCTCTTACCTGGGCTTTAACTGTTCTTAATAAAGCCCCAGATGCACGTATAGAAACTGAGATTCTCCTCGCTTATGTACTTAGAAAAAACAGAGCTTATTTATTTACTTATCCCGAGCAAAAATTAACAGCAGAGCAAAAAGCACACTATACCCAATTGGTCACCAAGCGAGGCGAAGGAACACCGATTGCTTATTTAACCGGCGAACGCGAATTTTGGTCTTTAAATTTAACCGTCACCCCTCATACTTTAATACCAAGACATGAAACAGAACGTCTAGTGGAGCTAGCCCTCGAATTATTGCCGGCACAAGCCTCATTAAATATTTTAGATTTGGGTACAGGTAGCGGCACCATTGCTCTCGCTTTAGCAAGCGAGCGTCCGCATTGGCAAATAACTGCTTGCGATAAAAGTAAAGAAGCTTTAGAGATAGCGAAAGCGAATGCTAAACAATTAAAATTAACTAATATTAGTTTTTATGAATCCGACTGGTTTAGTGCCTTACCCCCAAGCTCTTACCATGCTATTGTTTCCAATCCTCCTTATATCGCGCCTAATGACCCTCACTTGCAGCAGGGCGATGTGCGTTTTGAACCGTTAAGTGCTTTAATAAGTGAAGAAAACGGGCTCGCAGATATCCAAAAAATTTGTACTGAGGGGTATAATCATCTCTTAGCTAATGGATTGATTTTATTAGAACATGGGTATGATCAAAAAAATGCGATAAGAGCTATACTTAATAAATTGGGGTATTGTAAGGAAGACTGTTGGCAAGATATTTCTGGTCAAGATAGGGTAAGCGGCGGTTGGAAGCCCGAATAATGCTGTTATAATAGACTCCCTTGTAAATAGCTCGTTTTTTTGAAAAGATATAAGGAACAAAAGTCTGTATAATTCAGTTGCTGAAGAGACAGTTTTTTGGTATACCTAGCCGTTTTCTATAAAGCTCAATGTTTCACCGTTGGGAACGGAGGCTAAAATGACTGAGCAATTATTTGATAAAACCAATGAGAGACTATACAACGTGAAAAACGACGCAATAGGTAGCATGGGAATAACACCTTATCAGGAAGCTGCGGGTGAGGAATACATGAATGAAAAGCAGCTAGCTCATATTGAAAAAATACTGCTAGCTTGGCGCCAATCCTTAATGGAAGAAGTAGATCGTACCGTTACTCACATGAAAGATGAAGCTGCTAATTTTCCTGATCCTTCCGATCGCGCCAGCCAGGAAGAAGAATTTAGTATTGAGTTACGTACTCGTGATCGCGAAAGAAAATTAATTAAGAAGATTGAAGATGCTCTTGAGCGTTTAAGAAATGACGATTTTGGTTACTGCGAAGCTTGTGGGATTGAAATAGGATTAAAACGTTTGGAAGCAAGACCTACTGCGACCTTATGTATTGATTGTAAAACCTTATCTGAGATTAAAGAACGACAAAATCAAGGTTCATAAGCTACTTTCGGGATGATTGAATCTTCAGCTCATCATCCTAGGTTGGTTCTTGACTTTGTTTGTTAAGGCCAATCTCGTCTTTGCAAATCGTGGCGAAGAAATTCATGTGAGTTATCAGGAGTATTGACTCCAATTTGAAGTCTCAAAGGCTATTTGCTTTCCACTACGTTGGCAAAGGCGACAACTTCTTATTTAGGTTTATCTTTTAACTTTATGCAATCTGTTATTCTATGAATTACTCTAATTACTCATTTCGAATAAATACTATCTATGAGGATACTGGTCTCACCTGGCTTTTTCTACCAGGCGGACCTGGCTTGGGTTCGGAATACTTAGAGCCTTTGTGTCGGCAACTTAAATTGCCAGGAAGCACTCTTCTCGTGGATTTTCCTAAAGATGGAACCAACAAGGAAGGAAGATTAGATTTTGACTTTTGGAAAAGAGGACTAATTGATTTAGTAAGTCAATATGAGCGCCCTATTTTAGTAAGCCATAGTTTTTCTGGCATGTTCGTCTTAGATACTCCTGAATTAGAACCTCACTTGACTGGTTTAGTTTTAATGAATACCACAACGCGAAATAGCTTTTTTGCACAAGTCAGCGCCATGCAAGAAAAACATCTCTTACCTGATTTGCTCCCCGCGGCTGCTGAATACCATCTAAACCCGTGTAAAGAAACCTATAAACAATTTTGGCATAGTTATAAATATTATTGTTTTACTGCAAAAGAACTCTCTTTGGGTGAAGCAATGATAACTAGTTTTGCATTCAATAATGAAGCCTATCATTATGCTATTGAGCATTTTTTTCCCAACTACCAATGCCGTTGGCATCCCAAAATCCCCACCTTAACTATTGCGGGTGAGGATGATTATATTTGTCCTCCTACCATATTTACTGCGGATCCCTTATTTCAGCAAAGCAATATTTTAAATAAAATTATTCATCAAGCCGGCCATTGTTCTTGGCTTTTGCACCTCAAGCAACTGCAAACCTCTCTGGATGATTTTATTAAACGGCTCTAAGCAAATCTCCTACTATTTTCCTCACTAATGCTAGTTTTCAATACTTTTTCCTCTTGCCACTAAAACATCACGCTGATCAATTTGAAATCACATTGTTTCCTTCTATACTAAAAAAAGGATAGCTCTTAAGGAAAAAATTATGTCAACCCGCGAAGAGGAAGTAAGAAAATTAGTCGAAAAAATGGGTACCCCCGAATCACACAGTGCCATTTGTAAATGCCCAATGTGCATGAAAGGGGAGAAAATACCCTTAGCTGAGCGTAATAAACATATGGAAGGATTAAAATCTACGATGGTAGATAGAAGGAATCCAGATAATCCCACTAGACCCTTAATGAAAGCCACAGAAGCGCATGCCATTATTCATGCAGGAACAGCAGTTAACATGCGCGAGCAAACTGGCATTCCCTATACCCCTCCACCCAAAAAGCCTGATGAAATAACACCGCGCGAATTAACAGTCCAGGCTACGTGGAAAAATCGCCATCAAGAAAAAGCGGTTAGTGGGCGCGATGCCAGTGTTTTTGGTGCTTTAGGTGTCCTCCTAATCCCCAAAGATATTGGGGTCGTTGATATACCGAAGATGGATGCTAGTGCAGTGCCCGAGCGGTTTTTAAAAAAATACGGCGCACAATTAGTTTCACTGGATACACCCGTAGAATTAGAGGATGTGGAGGATGACTCTTTAAGAGATCTCTTCCTTGTCCAATATGATTTTGATCCCGATTATATTGAAGACTATGTAATGAAAACGATGGGCGGTGGCGGTTTATTCGTAGAAACCCATCCCTTTCCCCATGTTTTTACCCCTTTATCTAAAGATTGTGCTGGTGCACTGATTTTAGGTGTTGATAATCACAATGGAACCATAAGTTTTGCGGCGTTTAAAATTCCTTTTGGCTATACCATGAAAGTGAATTCCAATGTTATCCATGGGGATTCATTTTTTACCGGTCCGTACGCCATCGCCCTAACCGAAACTGAGCTTGCGGATTCAGTGCTGTTTCGGCAAGAGACGGGTAGACGAGATATTCAGCGAGTAAGGCAAACACCGATAGAAGAAATGTTGCATTTAGCAATTTTAGCAGAATATCGTTTAGCAAAAGCCGTCAATCACGCTATTTTGATTAATATCATGAATCATTCAAAGGCATCCGAAGAAAGTAGAAATTTCTTGCGGGGGGTACCAAGCGATGTACTCGATGCAGTAAGTGAGAGGACATCGTGGGTAGAGTCCATTGAAGTTCTCGATGATGACATGCCGGAAAAAATTGAACATCATGCTTTTTTCAAAGCACCAAAATCTCGGCTGGCAATTACTGATACCCCCACCCCGCGCACACCAACACCAGGTGGTAGCACAGGTGGCGACGAATAGAGCACTTTCAGTTGGGTTCTTGTTGACCCAACTTTTACCCTAGCTCAGCTATCTTATCCAAATGTTTGCTAACCGAGCCTTTATTACTCTCAAGTACGTGAGTTGCCCTTGCGACCATCGCCTGTTTGGCTTCTTGATTGCTACTTAATTGAATAATGGCATCAATGAGCTCATCCGCTTCTTTTACTAACACAATAGCCTGCGCGTCCTCAAGATCACGGCAAATGGTTTTAAAATTATGCACTTGGTTACCGCTTAATACTGGAACTTGCATGGCAATAGGCTCTAAAACATTATGGCCACCCACCGGAACTAAACTTCCGCCAACAAAGGCATAATCACTAATCTGATACAGTCCAAGTAATTCACCCAAGCAATCTAAAACCACTACCTCATTATTGGTATTAAGGCTTTCTAAATTAGAGCGTAAGCCAGTATTAAACCCCTGTTGCATACAGAGTTGATACACGGCTTGAAACCGCTCAGGGTGACGGGGGGCGATCAAGAGTATTACTCCGGGTATTGCGGCTTGTAGACGTCTTAATTCGGCTAAAATTCGAGACTCTTCATCATCATGGGTACTGGCAATAATTAGCGCTGTTCTATCAGTACCCCAACGTGCCTTTATTTCTTGGAATTTTGCTAAATCAATTGTATTGGTATGGAGGTCAAATTTCATATTCCCTAAAGGGAATACTCGCTTACTCTCTGCACCTAAGGTAATGAAACGCGCCGCATCGTCATTGCTTTGCGCTAAAATAGCCGTAAATTGATTTAAAATGGGTTTAAATAAAAATTTAAAGCGCATATAGCCCTGTAAAGAACGCTCAGATAAACGTGCATTGGCTAAGAACAAGGGAATTTGTGCTGCTTTTGCCTCAGCAATTAAATTTGGCCAGAGCTCAGTTTCCATGATAATGCCTACTTTAGGCTTAATTTTGCTGAAAAAGCATTTCACCGCGCCATATAAATCATAAGGAACATAGCGGTGCACCACTTTATCGCCAAACCGAGTTTTGACTTGTGCTGCCCCCGTAGGGGTCATCGTGGTGATTAAAATACTCCATTGTTTTTTTAACATGGCATCAATTAAAGGAGTAGCTGCTATCACCTCCCCCAACGACACGGCATGTAACCATACATCCACTTGCCTTGTTTCTAATTTATCCCAACAAAAACGCTCCAGAATTCGCTCGCGATAAGCAGGCAATTTCCTTCCCTTCCACCACAAACGGACTAATAAATAAGGGGAAAGGAGATACATTAATAAAGAATAAATCCAACGCATGCCAATACCAATTAAAAAAGAAGAAGTATATACCCAAAGCCTAGGTTAGGCGATACATTCCTGTAATATGGCGCTATACTGTAAACATAATTAGATTGGCCTAAATTAATATGACACTCAGAGATTTTTTTACAATAAGTAGCTGGTGGGGAAAACTAATTGGCGGACTCTTAGGCTACATGGCAGCTGGCTCCATAGGCGCTTTTATTGGCCTATTAGTGGGTAATTTATTTGATAAAGGGTTAGCCAGTCATTTTGCCAGGCCACATTTTCTTTATCATGCTGAAAAAAAGCGCGAAATTCAAAAAATTTTTTTTGAGGCCACTTTTGCGGTAATGGGTCATATAGCCAAAGCGGATGGCCGGGTCTCGGCACAAGAAATCCAAATGGCGAAAGTATTAATGAAAGAAATGCGCCTCAATAGACAACAAAAGGAATTAGCACAGCGTCTTTTTAATGAAGGCAAACAATTAACCTTTAGGTTGGATCTGGTGTTAAACGAGCTAAGAAGAGCCTGTCGTACCAACCGTGAGTTATTAAAATTATTTATCGATATTCAATATAGGGCTGCCCATGTTGATGGGCTTTCGATAAAAAAAATTAAAGCCTTAGACATGATTTTCTCCCAATTGGGCTTTGCGCCTTTACACCAGCAATTTCGCTTTTATGAGGATTTTAGTTATTACAATAATCAACAAACTCAGTATGGCGAGGCGCAGGATTCCTTTCAAGAGGAGTATCAACGACAGCAACACTCACAAAGACAACAACAAGAGCAACAGAGACAAAACTCTTATCAAAGATACCAAGGCACCTATCAAAAGTCCTCTAATTCACTTGATCACGCTTATGCTCTGCTTGAGGTTTCCCCCCAAGCCAGCAAACAAGAGGTGAAAAAAGCTTATCGCCGTTTGCTAAGTAAAAACCATCCCGATAAGCTTATCGCTCAGGGTTTGCCTGAAGCGATGATTAAAATAGCCAATGAAAAAACCCACAAAATCATGAAGGCTTATGAGCTCATTTGTGAAACAAAGGGTTGGACTTAGCCTTAATTAGCTTTACTTTTGGGCTAGAGGCTCTAATTTAAGAATATCTTTTTGCAAGAACAAATGATTAATAGCGACTAACTGGCTATCAGTCCAATAAATAGGCTCAATGTAAGACTGCAAGGATTTTGCATTGATAGGTGGTGCAGCAACCGTTGATTCAGGAATCCTTAACATCCATCCGGTTAAGAAGGATGCGAGCAACTCTTGAGTATAATTGTATTCATTATCTGCACCAGGAATTTTCATAGCCGTGTAAGCAGCAGATTTGAACAGGGTCTTACGGGCAGTAAATTGGTCTTTTATCATATCGTAATCAAATTGTCCCTCAATATCAAAGATAGGAAAACGTAAGGAGTCAGGTTTTACGCTACTTTCTTTTTCATCATAAGCGGATAATAAAACTAAGGCATTAATGGTTTTGCCTTGAGGCTTGCTAAAGTAATCCAAGGTCGTATTAAGTTGATTACCGTAATGAATCAGGACAATGCGTTTATTTTTGTTTTGCCGCAAAGTGCTAATTGCCTCAGGCAATTGATTAAGCCAAGGAGAATCAATCTCTGGATTCGAATTGAGCAAAACTGTCGACCAACCATTTTGGGCTAAGAGTTGTGCTAAATGAGCCATAGGTTCTGACCACTGTACTGGATCTCCTCCTCTCACAATGATCACCGCACCATAATTGGGTTTTGAGGCGGGCCAATAAGGAAGTTTCACGGCTTTTTGATTAACCTTAATCTCTAGATCATCAGCCAAGCAGGTGCTGAATAAAGCAAAAAACAAGAGAACAATACTGATTACTTGCTTCATATATCCCTATATCCCTATAACTCAATTAGGCTGAGCTTAAGCTATTAAGCTTATTAAGCAGCTCAGCCGAAAATTGAATGCTGAAAGATTACTCAGAAAACTCAACTCCTGAAGCATCGAGCATTTCTCTGACTTTTTCAGCAATTAGGCGATGTGCATAAGCAGTAGGATGGACTAAATCAAAGAATAAATAGCCCTCACAAGCATCCATGTTTGCTTTAGGTCGAACCCGAGATACCATTTTCAAGAGCGATTTTTTACTGTACTCATCCGTCATAAAAATCGAACAAGTATCAGTAACATTCGTAAAACCATAGTGACTGGGATATTTTACCACATCGGCAAACATCGTCCCTAAGTCATAATACAACCATTCCACCTCAGGGTAAGCTTGCTTTAACTGGTTAAAGGATTGATATAGTCTTTCATTATGCTGGGTAGAAAAATTACTCATCATCTCTGCAGCATCAAATTCTGTGGCAGCTGGAGTTTTGCCTAAATCAGGTATATTAAATAATAAAACATGTTTAGCGCCTTTATGGATTATTTTCTCAATACTATCAACAATGCCTTTGTTCACATCAGTTAATGCTTGCTCTGTGTCTTCCGGCAAGCCAAGATAATTATTGGCACCAATCCACACAATATAAAGATCATTAGGATCGGCCTTATCTTGATGAGAAAGAAAATAGCTATTTACTTGTTTTTTTAAGGTAAACAAAACCTCATCTTCGTCATCGTCAGAAACACCAGCACCACCTACAGCATAATCCAAAAGATGGGTTGCGGCAGAGTTAGGAAAATAAGAGGCCATGAGGTGTTCCACCCAAACTGGACCATTAGAAAAACGCCCCTCATAATAAGGTGGTGATTGGGGTAGTTGATGTTTCATGAACTCATAGAGATTACCATTGTCCGATAAACTGTCACCAAAGATTACAACATTATGTAATGGCGCAGCATTAATAATGCCTGACAATAAAAAAGCACCCAAGGTTCCTAATAGTTTCATGAATACCCTTATTTAATTAATTGATTGATTTTTTTACTAAAAAAAGACCGACTATTGTAGTACAACTACCTGCGGGAAAGCAATTTAAGAGCATACCACAGTTTATTGAATAGTCACCTGATTATTTGAAGTGAGTAGTGAGATAATAAAAATGCCGAGCGGTGCTCGGCATTTTTAAAGGTACTTGAAGAGCTTAGGCGCCACTACCTACTAAGGTGAGGTTTAATTGGCGGCCACAAACCCAGGCTTTATTCAGATCACTTACAATCTCTTTAGACATGCCTTTGGGTAAACGCACCAATGAATGGTCATCGTGAATTTTAAGCCCAGTAATATGACGGCTTTGCAAACCTGCCTCATTGGCAATTGCACCAACAATATTTCCAGGTTTTACACCGTGCACTCTGCCTACATCAAGGCGAAACAAATCTTGACCTGCAGTAGGCTCGTCCGCATAAGCTTTCTTTCTATCTTTATCAAAAGAACGGCGATCTCCTGAGAAATTTTTTCGCTCAGAGCCAAACTCTTTTTTATCAGAAAAAGAGCGGCGGTCTGAAGTGCGCTCACCGCGTCCTTCTTTACTAGTACGTGGAGCAGCCTTAATCGCTGGCATTTCTTTTTTCCAAGGTAGATCTTTATGTAATAACAAAGCAAGAGTGGCGGCTACATCGATTGCATCCACTTCATGTTCCTTAATATATTCTTCTACAATGCGTTTATAAGAAGGTAAATTCTCATGGTTCAGACGGGAAGTGATATTCGCCATGAAACGTTGTTGTCGTGCCACTTGAATCATATGATCATTAGGAATAGTCACTTTTTCAATACGCTGGCGAGTATGACGCTCAATGCCACTAATCAGACGTGATTCTTTAGGGGTAACGAATAAAATGGCAACACCGGAACGACCAGCCCTACCTGTACGGCCGATACGATGGACATAAGTTTCATTATCATGGGGCATATCATAGTTAATTACATGAGTAACCCTATCCACATCTAAACCACGAGCAGCTACGTCAGTTGCTACTAAAATATCAATAGCACCTTGTTTGAATTGAGAAATAATGCGTTCACGTAAGTTTTGCGTAATATCGCCATGGATGGCCATAGCACGCAAGCCTTGCTGCTGCAAATGCTCGGCCACCTCTTCCGTACTGCTTTTAGTACGCACAAAGACAATCACCCCTTGATACTCTTCAACTTCTAAAATACGGGCAAGTGCATCAGGTTTTTGATGTCCGGAAGCGAAAACAAAACGTTGTTCAATACTTTTAACTGTCGCAGTCTCCATACGTATTTCGACTGAAGCGGCATCTTGTAAATAGGTATTAGCAATTTGGCGAATGCGGTAAGGCATGGTGGCAGAAAAAAGAGCCATTTGCCGTTGTTCTGGGAGACGGGCCAAAATAGTTTCTACATCCTCAATAAAGCCCATGCGCAACATTTCATCCGCTTCATCGAGAATAAAAGTACGTAAATTATCTAAAGGTAAAGTGCCCCGTGCAATATGATCTAAAATACGACCTGGTGTACCAACAACAACTTGGGCCCCGCCACGTAGTTGTTTTAATTGGCGCCCGTATTCTTGACCACCGCATAATACCGCAATCGTTACCCCTCTTTGATGGGTACTTAAGAGTTCAAATTGCTCTGCTACTTGAATAGCCAACTCTCTAGTAGGAGCTAGAATCAAAGCTTGCGTACCTTGGATTGTAGGTACTAAATTTTGTAAAATGGGCAAAGCAAAGGCAGCGGTTTTTCCGGTACCAGTTTGCGCTAAAGCAATAGCGTCTCTTCCTTCAAGAAGTAAAGGAATAGTTTGCGCTTGGATAGGAGAAGGCTTAGTAAACTTCATATCCTCTAAGGCTTGATTAATAGCACTTGAAAAATTAAAGGAAGCGAAGTTGGATAGTTCTTGAGTCATAGAATTCCTGATATAAATAAAATTAATTAGTCTTAACAAGGCTAAGTAATATAAAAATTGCTCATTATAATAACAAAATAAACAACAAAATGCACGTTATTTATTATTTGTGGTGAAAAAAAACTGAATATTCTATACGAAAACCATTGAAATACAATAAAAAATGAATTAGAAAAAAATTACTATGTCAAAATAAGACCAATGGAACAAATAAAGCTCAGTTGAATTATTTTTAAAACATAAATAGACCTATAAAAAGACCCAAAGCGAACCCAACATAAGAGAATCTTTTCTAATAGCTCAGAGCACCCTGCAACGCAAGAGGAAGCATTAAATAATCTTTTATATTAATTAATACTGAGTGGCGATGGAATGAACATTAGAGACCTTTCCCTATTAAAACTATCACCAGCACCACAGGTCAGAGTTTGCATTTGCATCAAAAATTAACGCAAAAAACTTTTAAGCTGAGCCAAAACGCACCTCACTTTGTTATTTAAACCATAAAGCCCAAATCAACCAATTAAATCCCCCACCGCCCTAGCAATTTACCCTTGGACTGTATTGCTATTAGGCGGCTACTGATTCATATTAGCTTTTTAAAACCGCAAGACCTTAACAGATACGGCAATTATTTAAATAATTATCCACTTGCTCAGGCTCTGCCCTTTTTCTTGTTTGAGCACCAAACAAGCCATGCGGATTACCCTGGGTCTGCCCAAGGTAAAAGGAGAGGTTGGTAAGGCCATCAAGCTTTAAGGCATGATAGTGGTCAGAGGTATTTGGGGCGTTAGGGTCAAGGGCAAGCAAAGAATGAACTTGCATTTTAAACGAATGACTACTGGTAAACGAATCCCCGTATTTCTGAGTTAATTGAGCTACACATTGGGCTTGCTCCTCAGCGCTGAAATTAAGGCAGGCAAGTGGCTTAGCACTGTCTGGGTCTAGGGTGCTTATGTACTCCTTATAAGCCTCATTCATGGCCTCTTTGTTGTTCAGGGTAGCCATTTTGGTTTTAAACAGGGTTAAAGCAAAATCCCGCACTTCTTGCCTGATGTCGTCGTCAGTAAGTAGTTTTAGCAAAGGATGGCCGATTACAGATTGGAATAAGCGGCGTTTGACTCCGGAATAACACGAAGGCTTATCACCCTCCAAATCATCGTATTCTTCTCTAATACCTTTATGTTCACGGGTTTTATCCCAATTATGTGCCCGACCAATGAGCATCAGCTCACGGATAAAATGCTCAATACGCCCTTCTAGGGTATGGCCATCGGTAGGTGGAATAGCGTTATCTTTTGCAGCCAGCCAGCAGAGGGCAATTAGGAACTGATATTCTGCAAAACTAGACCATTTTAGACTTCGGTCTTGTTCATCCACATAGACGTAAGAAGCCTGTTGATGCATCCAGTAATTGGGTTTAGACAGATAACGCCAAGCACTGTGATAGGGGTGTTTATAGTATTCCTTTAGCGCCTCTTCCTGCTGCTTTGGACTTAACGCTAATGCCCTAAATTGACTAAAGTCAAGTGGCAGTTCAATGGGTCGACCTTCTTCGCTTACGAGGCAGGGGGGATTTTGTTGGTAATGGGCCCTTAAGTAGTCTCTTAAATCGTTCATAACCATAGCCACGTTGTCCCCTTTTATTAGTGGCTCGTAGTGCTTGGTTGCTTGCTCTAAGCGCTTTTGTTCCCCTTGGGTTAAGGCGTGCATCGAGGATTCGCGGTCATGCGCGAGCGCCCTTAAATCCAATTGGCCACGTGCTTCATTACGATAATAGTTAGTTTGTTCTGCTAAAGCGCGTACCGCAGGAAGGGTCAAAAGTATGGTTGCCGCATCCCTATTGCCTAGGTGACAAGCAAGGCGCAACAGTTCATTAGAGCCTCTTTCATTGAGTTCTTGGTGGGCTAAGTTTTTTACCGCCGGAATCGTTAATAAAAAGCCTAGCTCATCGACATTCGGCTCTGCATCGGCGTAATCACGTCGAACACCGCGGCGAATTAAATTACGAAGCAGGTAAAAACAGCGGCGCGCTTCCTCGGCCTCTACATCAAAAACACCGGCAGGATGGGGTTGTTCAAAGACCTCTTTACGTCTTTTTAATGCCTCGAGTTGTTCAGCTACAAATGCATAAACATGCTTTTGCCCATATTCATGGTCATGGGATTCAAGGTAGGCAAAGCCTGCGTCAAAAGTGAGAAAATAGGTGATGATGGGGCGATGCTCACGCCAAGCGGCACTTCTAATCGTATCGTAGTCCCGCGCTTTAATTGCTTCTAGTTTATCCTCTGTACTTAAGCCCGCTTCTTCTAATAAATAGTGCAGGGTTGCCAAATGCCCATGTTGAGCAGTCCATCTAATCGCAACGTAGTCATCCTCTTTAATCGCTTCTAATTTATCCTCTGTACTTAAGCCCATTTTTTCTAATAAGTATTGCAGGGTTTCCAAATGACCTTTTTCAGCAGCCCCTCTAATCGCATAATAGTCCCTCGCTTTAATCGCCTCTAATTTATCCTCTGTACTTAAGCCCATTTTTTCTAATAAGTATTGCAAGGTTTCCGAATGACCATTATAAGCAACAATTCTAATAGCATAGTAATCATCCCCTTTAATTACTTTTAGTTTATCCTTTGTACTTAAGCCCATTTTTTCTAATAAATAGCGCAGGGTTGGCAAATGACCGCTGGAAGCAGCCCCTTTAATCGCATAATAGCCCCACGCTTTAATCGCTTGTAGCTTATCCCCTGTACTTAAGCCCATTTTTTCTAATAAGTATTGCAGGGTTTCAAAATGACCCTTTTCAGCAGCCATTCTAATCGCCTCGTAATCACACGCTTTAATTGCTTGTAGTTTATCCTCTGTACTTAAGCCCACTTCTTCTAATAAGTATTGGAGGGGGGCAATTGACTATTGTAAGCAGCCAATCTAATCGTATAATAGTCCCTCGCTTTAATCGCTTCTAGCTTATCCTTTATACTTAAGCCCACCTCTTCTAATAAGTAGTGCAGGATTGGCAAATGACCATATCGAGCAGCCCCTCTAATCGCATCGTAGTTCTTCGCTTTAATCGCTTCTAGCCTATCCTCTCCACTTAAGCCCACCTCTTCTAATAAGTAGTGCAGGGTTGGCAAATGACCGTTATAAGCAGCCGCGCTAATCGCACTGAAGCCGTCTCGCTGCACCACCCTTATTTTAGCCTCCTTACTCCAAGGCAGGGCTTTTAGGTGCTCTATTTTGCCTTGCATACTAGCCAGCTCGAATAGGGAAAGCTTCTCCAAGAATCCCCAATTATCCCCTGGGTACACCTCTGTCCACCGCGGAAGAGGGAGGCCGAGAAGGCTTAGATCAGCGGGCGAAGAGTTAAGGTAATTTTCAATTTGAATGGCAGTGGTCATGGAAAAATACAATTAAACCAAATATGATAAATTATACAATAAATACCAATTAATGCATGCAAAAATTAATTAATTTACTTAAAAAAAGAACATTTAAGCATGCAAAAGCCAAGAAATAGGGAGCACTAACCCTAAAGAAACAAGAACGCCTTGGATGATGAGGGGGGAGGAGAAAGCGAGATCTTATAAGGATATTACCCCATTGCATGCAACTTTCTTGCTTTAATTTATTCTAGTAGCCTTACAGGCAGAGGTTTTCTTGAATAAGCTTCTCTCTGCAAAAACCTATTTACATCAATTCGATTAGTCCGTCTTTTTTCAAAAATTCGCTTTTTAAATACCTTTTTTAAATTAACTTTATTCTTGGCCCTACCCTTATCCCTCGCCACACACTGCAAGCATTCATAAACCAAGACCATTTTTACTGCTCCAAAGAGGCGATGGCGT
Source organism: Legionella sp. km772 (assembly GCF_003989735.1). Lineage (GTDB taxonomy): Bacteria > Pseudomonadota > Gammaproteobacteria > Legionellales > Legionellaceae > Legionella. Next base: position 16,346 of record NZ_RZGQ01000049.1, read on the forward strand.
GAGCGCCATGCATTAACTTAATTTTTCTTGCAAACACACTGGAACAGTTCTAAGCATTCCAACTAGGAGGCCAATAAATAACGAAAATCACGGTGTATGCACAGACTTATCCACAGAAATTGTGGATATCTTGTCGCTGTCGCGTAATGTTTTGTTCACAAAACAATCGATAAATCTTAATTTAACGCGTTAACGTCTGGTTAAAATCAGAGTGAACTCATCCATCTCAATCATGCCAATTGCATGCTCATTTTTTCGATAATATTTGCATTATTTGCTGCACTATTATTCACTACATCAACTTTTGGGCGTACCTCGCCTGCAAGACAACGAGTAAGCTGCCTTAAATTGAATCCAAATACAGCCGCGTAACCAGCGCTTTTGGTGGTTTCGTCTGATTTCATGCGGCTTCTGCCCAATTGGCCGCCATGTTTCGTGTGTCCAATCAAGGGCTCGATGCCTGCTCGTCGATTATGCAACAATTGTCGAATTGGCCACGGTGTTATTTCACGAGCTGCGTTCAGTCTTCTATCTGGTCTCGGTAATTGGATTTCAAGCACGCCTTTTTCAATCAATAGCTGTTCGTTACTCAATGAATAATATCCTTTATCTGTCGCAACCGATGCCAGTAACCCCTTTCCAAAAAGATGCTCATGAGTATTGAGCATCTGCGGTAAAGACGGAGCATCTGGCATATAAGTAGACGTGCATTCGCCAACAAAAAGAAAGTTACCTCCAATACGTCCTAATTGATAGGCGCGACCAAACTGCAGTCCTTTATTTAATTTACCTTTGTTAAAACAGCCAACTTCATAAGCATGTAACGAAGAAATTGATGTATTTGTAATGCCTTCAAAAAGATAACCATGTACATTCTGTAATAACATAGTCCCGCGCCAGCTCAGCTTCTCAACTGCACGGCGAAGCGCCCAATATTTACCCGATGCCAACTGATTACCAAACAAATAGATATCATTTAAGACAGGCAGTACATCGGCATACGTTTCACGCCATAACCGCTGAAGCACCACGGACAATATACCCTCACCAACATCCTTGCGTTTCAAATTAAAATAATACAGCGCGATTTGTTTTAAATTGCTTAGCCCAACACGGTAACGCTTCATGCCACCACAGCACAATTGATTCAGTCCTTTTCCAACTTTTGACGCAAGAACAGCAACCTTAACCAATAAATTGGCGATTGCGGGATACGCTATATTAGCTTCTTGCACGGTAGAGTCAATATCGAGCTCTGTAGGATTAGCATAATTCAGTTTAACCGCTTGTTGCGTTATCATATTAGCAAGACGGCGTTGTGTTTCAGGGCTTAATCGAGAACGAAACGCCTCGATTTTAGTATGGTCTGGCGCATGCCATTTCTTGATGAGGCCATAACCACAAAACAATTGAAAGGCGGCATTATCTCGTACTTGTTGTTCTGTTACACGGTCAGTGAGGTTAAACATCTGTTGTAAAA